>NZ_JBSSBR010000002.1:0-224490 GCF_054059035.1 Thermostichus sp. MS-CIW-36 | reverse complement strand
AAGACTTCTTTACTACTGATCAATCCATCCTCCTTCCGAAGTTGGTTTGCTAAGTGCTGCTATTGTACCCCTTGAGCCCTTAACAGGCTGTATCCTGCAGATCCCAGCATCCTGATCCCCCATGGCCCTGTTCACCCTCAACTCCGTTCGCAAAGATTTTGGCATCAAGGAACTCCTGAGGAATGCCAGTTTCAGCCTAGAAGAAGGCGATAAAGTCGGCATCATCGGCACCAACGGTTCCGGAAAATCCACACTGCTCAAGATGATCGCTGGCCTAGAACCCATCGATGGGGGCGACCTCTGGGTCAGTTCTGGGGCGAGGATAATCTACCTACCCCAACAGCCAGAGATGGATCCCGAGCATACGGTGCTGGAGCAGGTGTTTGCGGCTGCCGGAGAAAAAATGCGCCTGATCCGAGCCTACGAGGAGCTTTCCCATCGCTTGGCCCATCAAGGTGGGGATCCCAGTCTGTTATCGCAGTTGGCCAGTATTAGCGAGCGTATCGAGGTGGAATCCGCTTGGGATCTGGAAACCCAGGCCAAAACCATTCTCAGCCGTTTGGGCATTGCAGACTTTCAGGCCCGCGTTGGCGATTTGTCGGGGGGATACCGTAAGCGGATTGCCATTGCGTCAGCCCTCTTGGCAGAGCCAGATGCTCTACTGATGGATGAGCCCACCAACCACTTGGATGCCGAATCGGTGGAATGGTTGCAAGATTATTTGAATCGTTTTGCTGGGGCAGTGCTGCTGATCACCCACGACCGCTATTTTTTGGATCGGGTTACCCAGCGCATTCTGGAAATTGATCGCGGCGATCTGTATGCCTACAGCGGCAACTACTCTTACTACCTGGAGAAAAAAGCGGCTGCTGAAGCGGTCGAAAAGGGATCCCAACGCAAGTATGCCAATCTCTTACAGCGGGAATTGGAATGGCTCAAACGAGGCGCCAAAGCCCGCAGCACCAAGCAAAAAGCCCGCAAACAGCGCATCGAAGACCTACAAAATCAAGAATTCAAGCAAGCTCTGGGACAAGTGGATATTGCGACCGCCGGGCGTCGCATCGGCAAAAAGGTGATCGAGCTAGAAGGGATCCACAAATCCTACGGCGACCAACTCCTCATTCAAGACTTTACCTATACCTTTGCCCCCGATGATCGGGTGGGCATTATTGGCCCCAATGGGGCGGGAAAATCGACTTTGATGAATATCATCATCGGCAAATTGGCTCCAGATGCGGGCCGAGTGGAGATTGGCCCCACCATCCACATTGGCTACTTCGACCAATACTCTGACGATCTCAGCCTCAACCCCGACCAACGGGTGATCGAGTACCTCAAAGAAGTGGCAGAGCTGGTGAAAACTGCCGATGGGGAGACGATCACCGCATCGCAAATGTTGGAGCGCTTTCTCTTTCCCCCCAATCAACAATATGCCCCACTCCACAAACTTTCCGGTGGTGAGCGCCGCCGCTTGTTTTTGTTGAGGGTGTTGATGCAAGCGCCGAATGTGTTGATTTTGGATGAGCCCACCAATGATCTGGATGTGCAAACCTTGGCAGTATTGGAAGACTATCTGGAAGAATTCAATAGTTGTGTGATCGTGGTGTCTCATGACCGCTATTTTTTGGATCGCACCGTGAATCGCATCTTCGCCTTTGAGGGATCCGGCCAAATCCGGCAATATCCTGGCAACTATTCTGTTTATCTGGAGCATAAGCAGCGCCAAGAGAGTGAGATCAAATCCGCCCGCCCTGAGTCTGTCCCTCTCATTCCCCAGCCTGAAAAAGAGCTTGATAGGATCCCACAAAGCAGAAAACTCTCCTTCAAAGAAAAACGGGAATATGAGCAGCTTGAAAGCCAAATTCCGCAGATGGAGGCAGAAAAAGCTGAAATTGAGCAGATCCTTTATCGCAACCCTCCCAGCGGCTACAGCGAAGTGCAAAAGTTAGCCCAGAAACTGGCAGACTTAACCGCCGCCATCGACTCCGGGACCGCCCGTTGGCTAGAATTGGCCGAGCGCCACCTCAACTAGCGTCGAGCCTGCTTCCAGCATCTCTTCTGTCGAATTTGCAACAGCATCTGGGCAACAATCGTCAAAACCGGCAGCTCGATCAGGGGGCCGATCACCAAAGCCAGAAGGATCAACGGACGCTGCGGAAAAGCAGAAGCAGCAATGGCCAAAGCAAGCGGAGAATTGCGAGCCAAGGTTGTACAGGTCAAACAGACCCACTCCTCATAAGCCAAACCCAGCCAGCGGCTGACCTGGTAAGCCAAGAGGAAGTTGACGGCGAAAAAAACCAGAATGGGAGGCAGAAGCTTGAAAAGTAGGGCTGGATTCTCAGCGAGAATGCTTCCTTCAGTGGCAAAAATAAAAACTATCGCTAGATTCAAAGCCACAATCTGCATGATGCTAATCCGGTCTTGATAGCTTTCAAGGGATCCCCTCTCTCCACGTTCCGTTTTGATTTGCCGAATGGAGTATTGTGTGAGTGCTGCTGCCAGCAAAGGCAAGAAAAGGATCCAAAACAAGCCTGACAATAAAATTTCAACATTTAATTCGACTAAATCTCCTGCCAAAAGCAAAAGATAAACTGGCAAAAGCAAAACTTGCAGAACCAAATTAACAGGCAACAGGGCCGTTGCTAAAACCACATTTCCACCCGCTATCCCTGTAAAAACCAAATACCAATCCGTACAAGGAGTTACCATCAACATGAGCAGGCCAACCCACAAATCTGGCAGATCCGATAAAAAAACAGCCCCCAATCCCCAGGCAAAAATCGGAGTCCACAGAAAGTTGATCGACAAACTGGCCAACGCCACTGCCAATACAGCTTTAGAAGCGCGATTAACCTGCTCAAGTTTCTGAAAAAAAACCTTTCCCCCAGATGCGAGTGGAATGCCCAGGAAAGTGAGATAAAGCAGCAAAGCCAACAGAGGTTGTACCCAGCCTCTTAAGATTTGGACAGAGTTTGGCCATCCTGTGAGGGCCAGACCCACGCCGATCGATACCACAACGAGCAAAGGTTGAGCTCTTTCAGAGAAACGCATGGATACAACTCGATGGATAGTGAGCAGCATTTCCAGTCTCTCAGCCCCTGTCAGTGTGGGATCCCACCTCGCAAGAACCAGAGAAACGGCTACAGTAACCTGGAAAGCGTTCCGCTCCTTTGTGCCATGACTCAGCAACTGACTCTCGACGGACTGGGATTGGGATCGAATGGGGGATCCCGTCTGGGTCGGGTGATTGTGACCGATTTGCAGGGGGAGATGCAGCGCTCCTACCTGGAATACGCCATGAGCGTGATCGTGGGGCGGGCCTTGCCGGATGTGCGGGATGGCCTCAAGCCGGTACACCGCCGCATCCTCTACGCCATGCACGAGCTGGGCCTGACGCCGGATCGCCCCTACCGCAAATGCGCACGGGTGGTGGGGGATGTGCTGGGGAAATATCACCCCCACGGGGATCAGGCGGTCTATGACGCGCTGGTGCGCATGGTGCAAGACTTTTCCAGCCGCTATCCCCTGGTGGCGGGGCACGGCAACTTCGGCTCTGTGGATGATGACCCACCGGCGGCCATGCGCTACACGGAGTGTCGGCTGGCGGAGCTGAGCCACACAGCGCTTCTGGAGCAGGTGTCGGAAGAGATCGTCGATTTCATGCCCAATTTCGACGGATCCCAGGCGGAACCCACCGTTCTTCCGGCCCGCTTGCCCATTTTGCTGCTCAACGGCTCTTCCGGCATTGCTGTGGGCATGGCCACCAATATCCCACCCCACAACCTGGGGGAAGTGGTGGATGGCCTGTTGGCTTTGATCGACCATCCCGACCTCAGCCCTGAGGAACTGTTGCGGTGGATCCCGGGGCCGGATTTTCCCACCGGCGGCCAAATCCTGGACACCCAAGGGATCCGCGAAGCCTACCTCACCGGGCGCGGTTCCATCACCCTGCGGGGGGTAGCCCGATTTGAGGAGATCCAGCCGGGCAAAGGACGCCACCGGCGGCCTGCTCTAGTCATCAGCGAGTTTCCCTACCAGGTGAACAAAGCCGCTTGGATCGAGAAGGTGGCGGAGTTGGCCAGCCAGGGCCGCCTCAGCGACATTGCCGATCTGCGGGATGAGTCGGATCGCAGCGGCATTCGCGTGGTGGTGGAGCTGAAGCGAGAGGCCAACCCACAGGCGGTTTTGCAGCAGTTGTACAAGCTGACCCCCCTGGAGAGCACCTTTGGGGTAATCCTGCTTGCCCTGGTGGACGGAAAACCCAAGCAGCTCAGCCTCAAGGAAATCCTGCAGCACTTTCTGCAATTTCGCGAGGCCACCCTCAACCGGATGTTCCGTGCCGAGTTGCAGCAGGTGCAGCGCAAGGCGGAAGAGGTGGCAGGAATGTTGCTGGCGTTGGCGGATCTGGAGGGGGTGATCGAGCTGCTGCGGCAAGCGCCCGATGGCACCACGGCCAAAGCCCAATTGCAAACTCGCCTGGGCTGTACCCCCCAGCAGGCAGAGACGATTTTGGCCATGCCTCTGCGTCGCCTGACGGGATTGGAGCGGGAACGGCTGCACCAGGAACACGCCCAGTTGCAGACCCGCATCGAAGAACTGCAGGGGCTACTCAGCGACCGCCGCAAGCTCTTGAATTATTTGAAAAAAGAGCTGCGACACCTGAAAAAGACCTTCGGGGATCCCCGGCGCACCCAGATCCTCTCGGCCTCGGAGCTGGAAGCGGAAGTGGCCCAAATCCCCAGCGGCGAAGAGACGGAAGAGACCCACTTCTTGCTGCAATTCACCCGCAAGGGCTATGTGCGCCGCCTGCCTCTGCCTAGCCGTCGCTCCCGCAGCAACCCGGCGCAACGGGAACTGGGGGAAGATGTGCTGGTCGGCCTGGAATGCGCCACGCTGGAGCAGGAAATCTTGGTGCTCACCGCCGGCGGCAAGGCTTTTACCGTGCCCATCGCAGGGATCCCCCTCAGCACTGGCTCTTCACGGGGGGTGCCTCTGGTTACCCTTCTCCCCAACCCCGAGCCGATGGTTGCCACCTTCACGTTGGCTCCGGATCCGGGCAAAGCAAGTTTGGTGGTGCTCAGCCGGCAGGGGCGGATCAAGCGGCTGGCCCTGGCAGAGCTAATGGGCCTCACCCAACGGGGATCCACTGTCCTAAAGCTAAAAGAGGGAGATGAGCTGGGCTGGGCAGCCCTTTGGGATCCCGGCCACCAAGGCTACAGCGTCGTCCTGGCTACTTCAGGGGGACGGGTGCTGCGGCTGGATGTCCAACAGATTCCCCTGATGGGTCGAGCGGCTATGGGATCGCCGGCCCTGCGTTTGGGGCGCGCCGAGCGAATAGTTGGTATGGCGCTGCTGCCCCCGCAAGGGATCCTGGTTCTGGCCAGCCGGTTGGGCCACCTGAAGCGCTTGCCTCTGGAGGAGATCCCCATCCTGGAGCGGGGTCAAGTGGGCGTGCCGGCCTTTCACTTCTCCGACCGAGGGGATGTGCTGGTGGGCTTGGTGGGTCTCCCCCCCGAGCTGGAGAGGCCTTCCCATCTGCAACTGGATGTGATCACAGAGTCTGAACAGGTGTACTCCTTCTCTCCTGCCGAGATCCCGCTGCAAAGCCGCTCCGGGGGCGGATCCCTCCTGGTCAAAGGGGAGCGGGTCAGGGAGTTACGCCTGTTTTGGCCACAGTGGCTGCCGGAAGGCGATGTGGGATAGCTCTTGGGGGAGCAGAAGATCCCTAGGACGAAGAGCCTTCCCCAGGCGAGGCCGAATCGGTCGGCGGGGAGCCGGGATCCGTCTCCGGCACTTCGGGATGGCGAACGGGCTTGGGTAGGGTGCCACCTGACCTGATAACCAAACAGCGCACGGTTTGGTGCAGCTCCTCCAGCAAAATGCTGATGGCAGAGCGGAAGTCTCGGTGGTCATCTCGCATTTGCTCCAGCATGGCGCGGATGACTTCCTGACAATCCTTCAGGATGTGCTGCTGCTGGGCAACAATCTGCACCAGTTCACTTTGTTCCTTGAGCAACTCCCGCAGACAGGAGCGCAGCTCTTCCACATGGCTCTGCCAAAGGGCCTGTCCTTCCCGCAGCTCCATCACGCTGGTGCGCAAATCGGCGGTCGAGTCTCTCAGGGCTTCGCTGTGGCGGCGCTCGGCTTCCAGTTGCTTTTGCTGCTCCTGCTGCTGTTGGCGCAACTCAGAATTGGCCCGCAAGTTGGCTTCCGCTGCCCTGAGCAATTGAGCCAATCGAACCTCAGTAACAACCCAACGCTCTTCCGGGGAGAGAGATCGACCTCGGCCAATTCGTCTGCAGAAGTACTTCACAGTCGCTGCACCCTATACCCCATTCTCTACACTTTGGACTTTGGTCAAAGCGCCGCAAGACCTCAGCCCAAGAGGAAGCTTGTCCATCGGGCTTTGTCCCGGCTGTTTTTTGGGCTCACCCCATCATAGCCATAATACCGGATGCCGAATCCAGAAGTTCGGAAGGCGAGGCTGCCCCTCTCCAGGGATCCCGGTCGTTCTTCTAGGATGGTGGAGAGTTTGGATAAAAGAAACCATGCCTTCACTTGCCAATCAGGTGGTGCTGATTACCGGCGCCTCTGCTGGAATTGGGGAAGCAGTCGCTCTGGAGGCGGCCAAACGCGGGGCTCGCTTGGTGCTAGCGGCCCGCCGGGAAGGGCTGCTGCGAAACGTCAAAGACTTGGTGGAGAGTCGGGGAGCGGAGGCGCTGGTGGTGCCCACCGACATGGCCGATACGGCCCAGGTGGAGGCGCTGGCCCAAAAGGCTCTGGATCACTTTGGCCGGGTGGATATCCTGGTGAACAACGCCGGCTATGGCCAGATGGGGCCGGTGGAAGAGGTGGATGTGGCGGCCATGCGGCGCCAGTTTGAGGTGAATGTGTTTGGCCTGCATGCTCTCACCCGTGCCCTCTTGCCCCAAATGCGGGAACGGGGCAGTGGCCGCATCCTCAACCTCAGCTCGGTGGCCGGCCAGCTGTCCATGCCTTTCAGCGGCGTTTACAGCGCCACCAAGTTTGCTGTGGAGGCCCTCAGCGATGCGTTGCGGGTGGAGGTGGCCCCCTTCGGCATCAAGGTCATCTTGATCGAGCCGGGGCCGGTAGCCACCGAGTTTGGCCGCGTGGCGGAAGAAACCTTTGCTGCCGTTGTCAACCCCAATGGCCCCTACAAAGCGATCTTGGACAAGACTGCCGAGCTGGCCAGCTCGTTTAACAAAATGGCCTGGCCGGTGGAAAAAGTGGTGGAGCCGATCCTGAGGGCGATGACGGATCCTCACCCTTCCGACCGCTACACTGCTTTCACAGGGGGCAAGGTGGCGTTGGGGCTGATGCGGCTCATGCCCGCTGCTCTGGCCGACTCTATGTGGCGGCGCGTCTATGGGCTGGATGGTCTGGGATCCCCCGGCTCGGCCTAACTGCAGGCTTGTGGCGGGCATCGGATGGGGCAGGGATCCCTACAAGATCTCAAGCCCATTGAGTTCTCCTTGGTGCGGGGGCAGGGTTGTGCCTTCCAGGAGGGACAGGTTAAGTTTGTTAAAGGACTTTTAATAACCGAGCGTTCTCTTCCCTATGAACAAGCCTCTATCTCCCCAGCGCTGGCTGATCGCCCTCCTGCTGGGCTTTTGTCTCTGGCAGGGATCCGGCCTGGTACCTGCCCATGCAGCTTTGGCCTCGGCCCTCACCTACGATCGCTTTTTGCGCTACGTCGAGGAGGGGCGGGTTACGGATGTGCGCCTCACGGACAACAATCTGGTAGCTGAAGTTACGGCTGTGGATCCCCAGACCCAGCATTCCACCCGCTACCGAGTGAACCTGCTGCCCAACACCGTACCGCAACTGGTGGACCGCCTCACCGAGCAGGGGATCGAAGTGGCAGTGGTGCCCACCCGCAATGGCAGCGCCTTCTGGGCGCTTCTGGGCAACCTGGTGATCCCGCTGTTGCTGTTGGGAGGGTTGTTCTTTTTCCTGCGGCGTGCCGGTGGCGGAGCGGGCGGCCCTGGGCAGGCAATGAACTTCGGCAAATCGCGGGCCCGCTTCCAGATGGAAGCCAAAACCGGCGTTAAGTTCGACGATGTGGCCGGCATCGAAGAGGCCAAAGAAGAATTGCAAGAGGTGGTCACCTTCCTGAAGAAGCCGGAGCGCTTCACCGCTGTTGGGGCCAAGATCCCCAAGGGTGTGTTGTTGGTGGGGCCGCCGGGGACGGGCAAAACCCTTCTGGCCAAGGCCATTGCCGGCGAGGCAGGAGTGCCTTTCTTTAGCCTGTCCGGCTCTGAGTTTGTGGAAATGTTTGTCGGGGTGGGCGCCTCTCGCGTGCGGGATCTCTTCAAGAAGGCCAAGGAGAATGCGCCCTGCATCGTCTTCATCGACGAGATCGACGCGGTGGGCCGGCAGCGGGGGGCCGGCATCGGCGGGGGCAACGACGAACGCGAGCAAACCCTGAACCAGTTGCTCACCGAGATGGACGGCTTTGAGGGCAACACCGGCATTATCGTGATTGCCGCCACCAACCGCCCTGATGTGTTGGATGCGGCTCTCTTGCGTCCGGGCCGCTTCGACCGCCAGGTTACGGTGGATCGGCCTAGCTTTAAGGGGCGCTACGAGATCTTGCGGGTGCATGCCCGCAACAAGAAGCTGGCGGAAGAGGTCAGCCTAGAGGCGATTGCCCGCCGTACCCCTGGCTTTGCCGGTGCGGATCTGGCCAACCTGCTCAATGAAGCGGCCATTTTGGCGGCCCGCCGTCAGCGCATGGCCATCACCAACCAAGACATTGAGGACGCCATTGACCGCATCACCATTGGCCTGACCAAGCCCCCGCTGTTGGACGGCAAGAGCAAGCGCCTGATCGCCTACCACGAGTGCGGCCATGCCCTGTTGATGACACTTTTGCCCCATGCAGATCCCTTGAACAAGGTGACCATCATCCCCCGTTCCGGCGGCGCGGGTGGCTTTGCCCAGCAACTGCCCAACGAAGAGCAGATCGACTCCGGCATGTACAGCCGCGCTTGGCTGCTGGATCGGGTGGTGGTGGGCTTTGGCGGTCGGGCGGCCGAAGAGATCGTCTTCGGCTACTCCGAAGTGACCACCGGAGCCAGCAACGACCTGCAGCAGAACACGAATCTGGTGCGGCAGATGGTGACCCGCTTTGGCATGTCCGAGCTGGGGCCCTTGATGTTGGATCCCCCCAACAACGAGGTATTCTTGGGCGGCGGCTGGATGAACCGCGTCGAGTACTCGGAGGATGTGGCCGCCAAGATCGACCGCCAGGTGCGGCAGATCCTGGAGAGCTGTTACCAGAAAGCCAAGCAGATTTTGCTGGAGCACCGCCCTCTGCTGGATCGATTGGCCGATACCTTGGTGGAACGGGAAACCCTGGATGGCGACGAATTCCGGGCGATTGTCTCAGAGTATGTGCCCATCCCGGAGAAGGTCGGCCTGCCCAGTCCACTTGCGGAAGCGGGACGGAGTCCAAAGTTGGTCTAAGGGATCCCATCTCCATTGCCAGATAGACAACTGGGGGGGTTGTTGGGGCTGGATCCCGGCAGCTGCCCCCTTTTCCTCGCGAGTTTTGGGTTGCGTTGGGCTGTCGCATGCTCTCTTCGCTCTCTGCTTTGCCGGTTCACCTCTATCGCTGCCTGAGCTGCGGTCGGGAAGGGCTGACCCAAGCACCAGGGCGGGAGCAGGGATCCGTGGCAGATCGGGTTTATTGTCCCAGTTGCGGCCAGGTTTACCCCATCACCGCTTCTGGGGCTGTGGATTTTATCGGCAGCTCATCGGACCTGCATCTCACGCCGGCCCAAGCCATTGCCCATCTGCCTGGGTTTGCCTGGGGCTACGATCGCCTCTGGCGGCCCTGGGCCCTGTCGCTGCTGACGGGAGAGAGCTTTGGCAGCGAGCGGGAGAGTCAACTGCTGGCCGAGTTGGTGGGGGAGGGGGATCCCATCTTGGATTTGGGCACTGCCGGGGGGTACTGGAGCCGCTTGCTCCTGGCCAAGGATCCACAACGGACGGTGATCGGCCTGGACAATGCAGCAGGGGTATTGGCGGAAGCCGCTCAACAGGCACAGCCCCACTGGCAGCACTACAGCCTGATGCGGGCCCGAGCCGAACAGCTTCCCCTCGCCTCTGGAACTTTTGGGGCGGTGATCAGCGGGGCCACCTTGAACGAATTGCCTTTGGATCCCTGTTTGCGGGAAATTGCCCGCGTCTTGAAACCGGGAGGGGCCTTTGTCTCGATGCACAGCCAGCAGGTACAGGGATGGGGGCAGATGGTGCAGCAATGGCTGGAAGCCACCGGCCTTCATTTTTTCTCGGAAACCCAGTTGCGCGAGCACCTTCAACAGGTGGGGCTGCAGTTGGAGCGTTATCTCAGCTTGGGTTGGGTGGCCTTTGTGCGGGCAGTGCGCCTCTGATCTTGGCCGGGTTAAGTTGTGCAGTGGCCATCGAGTCGATGTTGGAGCCATTACCCCAATCCAAGTCATGCCGATCCCTGGCTCCCCTCTTCCACCAAGAGAGAGACTAGGAGTGAGGGCGCACTCTATGGGATCCACTCCAGCCCAACGCCAAAGCTAAACTCCCGATCCAAGGTCGAGTTGCGCAGGCTATAGCGAGCAGAAAGACGAAAGGAAGGGCTAATGGCGTAGGCAGCAGTGAGCTCCGCCAGGGTGGCCTGTCCTTCTTCCGGCTCCTGGGGGGCAACCCAACTGTAGCTGCCGGTCAAATCTACACCTCCCGGAGCCAAGGCCAAAACGGCAAAAGCCCCATAGCTAACTCCACTGAGGCTGCGGTTCTTTTGTTCCAAAGCCCGATACCCCAGTTGTGGCGCCAGATTAAAACGGGATCCCATGGGGGCCAGAAAGTAACGCATTTCCGACCCGTACTGGCGCACTTCGGGATGTTCGGAAGATTGGCGATAGTCACCGCTGAGGGTGAGGCGATCTCCCAGACGCAAGTCTTGTAGGCTGATTCGCCAGTGAGAAGAGGACTCGAAACCGGCCTGCAAGCGCGTGGGCAAGACAGGGGTGTTGCGGATTTCTTCCAGGAGATGGGGCGGGTTTTGCAGCCAGCGGCGCAACACGGGGCTGCCTTCCAAAAGTTGGCTATCCAAGCCCAAATCCAAAGCGGCTGAGAGGGGGGCCGGCATCGGATCTGGAATAGGGTTTTGCTGGGAATTGGCCCAAACTGGCCACTCAGGCACCAGTCCAGCCCAGAGGAGCAGCATACCCAGGCGAAGCCCTTTGCCAGACTGTCTCACCGCCTGCAACCCCATGCATCGCGTCCCTACTGTAGCCGCTTTCCGAGGGATTCTCCACGCAGACGGGCAAGGCTGGAGGTGCTCCACAGCGCGGCAACAACACCTCAAAGACGGCCCAGCGACAACAGAAAGCCTAGCTGCTCCGGCTGTTGGCAACCACCCGCAAGCGCTCGACCAATTTTTGCAGTTGCCGTTCAAATTGCAGACTTTGCCGCTGTAGCTGACTGACCTTTTCACAGCTATAGAGGACGGTGGTGTGATCTTTTCCCCCAAAGTAGTCGCCAATTTTGGGCAGGCTGAGGTTGGTGTAGTGGCGCATCAAGAACATGGCAATTTGCCGTGCTTGGCTGATGTCGCGCTTGCGGGAGGATCCCAGTAAACTTTCTCGGTCGATGCCGAATTCTTCACAGACCACATCGGTAATCATGTCGGCGGTGATCTCTTTCGGCTCGCTGGGGGGATTGAGGATGGGCTGAATCGTCTCTACACTCATCGGCAAGCCGGAAATGGAAACATAGGCGACGGCGCGGATCAGGGCGCCTTCCAGCTCGCGGATGTTGCTGGTGTAGGTGGTGGCAATGTACTCGATCACCTCTGCGGGCAAGTTCATTCCCTCGTACTCGGCTTTCTTCTTCAGAATGGCCATGCGGGTTTCGATATCCGGCGATTGAATTTCGGCAATCAGGCCCATCGAAAACCGAGAACAGAGACGTTCCTGCAGACGAGGGATCAAATGGGGGGAACGGTCGGCGGCCAGCACAATCTGCTTGCCGGACTCGTGCAGGGTGTTAAAGGTGTGAAAAAACTCCTCTTGAGTGTACTCTTTGCCTTCGATAAATTGAATGTCGTCCACCAATAAAATATCTACATCTCGATAGTGCTCCCGGAAAGACTGCATGCTGTCTCGCCGGATGGCATCGATTAAATCGTTGGTAAACCGTTCGGTGGACACGTAAAAGACTTTGGCCTGTGGATTTGCCTCTAGCTGGTAGTGGCCAATGGCCTGCATCAGGTGGGTTTTGCCCAGCCCTACCCCGCCGCAGAGAAACAGGGGGTTGTAGGCGCGTCCGGGCTTGTCTGCTACGGCCAAGGCCGCTGCGTGGGCCATGCGGTTGTTGGGGCCGACCACAAACCGTGAGAAGGAATACTTGGGGTTGAGATCCGGCGCCCGCATGGGCAGGCTGCCGCCGACTTCCAGTCCTAGGGTGGTGGAGGCAGGTAAGCTGCCGGCTCTGCCCGATGTTGGGGAAATGGTTCTTGAAGGAGGTTCTTCCTCGACCGGAGCATGGGGGGAAACGGAAAACTCCACCTGCAAAGGGATCCCGGCTACCCGCTGCACCACCTCGGTGATGGTGGAGGCGTAGTGCTTTTGCAGCCAGCCCCGCGCCCATTCGCTGGGGGTACAGATGGTGAGGCGGTTGTCCACCAACGATTCAGCCCGCGCCGTTTTGATCCAAGCCTCAAAGGTTGGGCGGCTGAGCTGCACCTGCAGATGACACAGGGCTTCATCCCAGAGCTGATCCAGGGAAATATCCACACCACACACTCAGAGCGACACAGCAGAAGCCCAGAGGAAACAGCGGCGGCTTCCTCGACAGGAGCTTCGGGATTCCCAATTTAACTGCTCGGCGCGGGGTGGCCAATCTAGCAATTTTCCATTGAGTCTGCTAAGATTAACCACCTGTGATCAGTTGCCAGCAGGCTGAATGGCAGTCTGGTCAGCTCTGGCAGATGATCTTGGCTTCATTGGTTGGCTTCTCACCATGACTCAGCGTACCCTTCGTGGCACCAATCGCAGACGCATTCGGGTTTCTGGGTTTCGGGCCAGAATGCGAACGGCAACTGGGCGTCAGGTCTTGCGGCGACGGCGGGCCAAGGGGCGTTATCGCCTGGCGGTTTCCTAAGCCCTTTGGTCAGAGATTTGATTTGTCTTGGTTTTTTGGAGCGTTGCAGCCCAAAACTCGCTGACTTCTGGGGCAGACTCTCCTCGGTGCCCAATGTTGCCGGCTCCTCATCGATTGCGGGATCGACGAGCTTTTCAGGCGCTCTACCAGGGGGGCCAACGTCGTTCCGGTGCAGGCTTGACCCTGCTGTTTCAGCCGATGCCCGCAGGGTGCGAAGGGATCCCTAGCCAAGTGGGGCTGGTGATCGGCAGAAAGGTGAGCAAATCTGCCGTAAAGCGGAATCGGCTGCGCCGCCAGTTGCGAGAAATCTTGCGCCCCCTGTGCCCAAACCTGAAACCCGGCTACCGGCTGCTGTTTATCTCCAAGGCAAACCTGCTGACCTACCGCTGGCCGGAGCTGAGGGCGGAGGTGCATCGTCTTCTCCAAAAGGCCGACCTGCTCGTCGGCACAGATGTAGACTCAACAGGTGCAGACTCAGATGCCAAGCCGTCCTAAGAAACTTGAGCTGCACAGGTTTTTGCTACCCATGCTAGCCTGTTGCCATCATCTGCCGGTGGTCACGCTAGATATGGGGTGTCATGTACGTCAAGCGGATTGAGCTGACCCGATTTAAGTCGTTTGGCAGCACCACCTCGTTGCCCCTGCTGCCGGGCTTTACGGTCATTTCCGGCCCCAATGGCTCCGGTAAGTCCAACATCCTGGATGGGATCCTGTTTGCGCTGGGTTTATCGTCCTCGCGGGGGATGCGGGCAGAGAGGCTTTTGGATCTGGTGCATTCCGGCAGCCTCAACGGCAATCGGCAGGTGGAAACCCATGTTTCTGTCACCTTTGAGCTGGGGCCAGGAGAAGATGGTCAGCCCAGGGAATGGAAAGTCAGTCGCCGGCTGCGGGTCAAGCCCGGAAAGGCTGAGGATCCCACTCGCGATAGCGGGACGGATTCTCTCCCCTACACCAGCACTTTCTACATCAACGATGTACCCTGTACCCTGAGCGAGCTGCACGAACAACTGGAGGCGATGCACATCTACCCCAACGGCTACAACGTCGTTTTACAGGGGGATGTCACCAGCATCATTTCCATGCACCCCAAGGAACGGCGGCAGATCATCGACGAATTGGCGGGGGTGGCCACCTTCGACCGCAAGATCGCCCAGGCCAACAGCAAGCTGGAGGCGGTGCGGGAACAAATTGAGCGTTTTCGGCTCATCGAACAAGAATGGCAAGCTCAAGGAGAGCGGCTGCTCAGAGAGAGCGAAAAGGCCCAACACTATCAGCAACTGCGGCTGCAGTTGCAAACGCTGGAGCAGCAGCAACAGGTGTTGCTTTGGCGGCATTTGCAGGCCCAAGTGGAAGAAACCCAGGCGGCCATTCAGCAGCTTCTGGAGGCTCAGGAGCAGGCCACCGCTCAGGTGCAGACCTTGAGCGAGCATTTGCAGCAAGCCGAAGCCGCCCTGGCCGAGTTGCAAAGCCGCATCCACGCCCTTGGAGAGGAGGAATACCTGCACCTGCAAGCCCAGATTGCCGCCGCCGAAACACAACGGCAACAGGTCAGCCAACAGATCGCAGCCTGGCAGCAGGAGATCGAGCAGGCGCAGCGCCTACATCAGGAGCGGCAAACCCAACAGCAGCATCTGCAGGCGGAGCTGGAACACCTGCACAGCCAACAGGAGCAACTGGCCCAAGCCCAGGGATCCCTGCAGGCCCAGGTTCAGAAAGCCCAAATTAGCTTGGAACAGAGCCGCGAACAGCTGCGCGCCCTAGCCCAATCCGCTGATGCCTGGGTGAAACAGCAGCGCTACCTCACCCGCCACATTGAGGAACTCCGCGCTGAACAGGAGCCTCTCCAACAGGAGCAAATTCGCCTGCAAGAGCGACAACGGCAACTGGAACGACAAAGCCAAGAGATCCAAGCGGAGATTGCCCAGATCGAGGCGTGGCTGGGATCCCACCTGGCCCTCACCGCCGAGCTGGAACACACTTGCCGACAGTCGGAAGCTCAGGTTCAGACCCTGGCCCAAGAGCTGGCGCAACTGCAGGCCGGCCTGGAGTTGGATCGCGCCACCCACGAGCGCCTCACCGTCGAGCTGCACGCCAAGCAGCGGCAACTGGACAAATGGGAAACCCGCCGCCAAGTGTTGCAAGAGTCCCAGGGATCCCGAGCGACCCAAGCCATCCTGAGTGCCCGTCTGCCGGGGGTTTTGGGGTTGGTGGCCCAGTTGGGGCAGGTGGATCCCCAGTATCAACTGGCGCTGGAGATCGCGGCAGGGAACCGGCTGCACTTTGTGGTGGTGGAGGATGACACCGTGGCCGTGAGCGCCGTCAACTTTTTGAAGCGGGAAAAAGCCGGACGCGCCACCTTTTTGCCCTTGAATAAGCTCCAGCCCACCCGCCCCCCCAGCCCCCTGAAATTGGACGGCCTGATCGACTACGCCATTCGTTTGGTGCGTTTTGAAGAGCGCTACCGGGATGTTTTCGGCTTTGTGTTCGGCTCCACCCTGGTTTTCCAAAGCCTAGAGCTGGCCCAGCCCCACATCGGCAAGCACCGCATGGTTACTCTGGAAGGGGAGCTGTTGGAAACTTCGGGCGCCATGACCGGCGGCAGCGCCCCCCAGCGAGCTGGGATCCACTTTTCTGCCGGCGAACCTTCCGAGGAGGCCGCCTTGCGCTCCCGCTTGGCCGAGCTGGAGGAACTGCTGGCCGCCCTCACCCTGCGCCTACAAGCAGCCCAAGCCCGCGAAAAACAACTGGCCCAAGCCCTGCTCCTGGCTCGCCAGGACGCCTTACAAGCCCAGCAATATCTGGAGCGTCACCAAGCCGATTGCCAAAAGCAACAGGCCCGCCTGCAACACCTGCAGGGATCCCTGGCGCAAAGGCAAAGCGAAAGCCACCAGATCCAGCAGCGGCTCCAGCAGATTCAACTGCGCTGGGATCCCTTGCAACAGCGCCTAGCCGATCTCGCCCTCAAGCTCAGCCAACTGGAGGGATCCCCGGTGAACCAGCATTGGCAGCAACTGCAGCAGGCGGTGCAGCAGCAGGAAAGTCACTTGGCAGAGCTGCAGCAGCAACTGACCCAACTGGAGCGGCAACAGCAGGAGAACTCCGGCCAACAACACCTGAAACAGGCCCAAATCCAGCACCACCAGGAGCGCCTGCAGGAGAGCAAACAGCGCCAAGCCTATCTGCAGGAGCAAATCGTCCAAGCCCAAGCCACCCTTGGCCAAATCCAGCAACACCTTGCCGAGCAACGGCAACAGATGAGCCAGATCGAGGCCCGACTTTCCCACCTGCGCCAAGAGCGGGATCGGCAAGAATTCCAATTGCGGGCCCAACAACAGCAAATCCAACGCCTGGAGTGGGAACGCTACAACGCCCTCACCCAACAACAGGAAAAAGAGGCTCTGCTGGCCCAACTGCAAACCCAACTGCAAGCGGTGGTTCAAGAGCTGCCGGATCCGCTGCCGGACTTGCCCGCCACCCTGACCTTAGACGAGCTGCAACGGCAAAAACGCAAAACCGAAGAGCAATTGCGATCCCTGGAGCCGGTAAACATGCTGGCCATTGCCGAATACGAACAGACCCAAGCTCGCCTGCGGGATCTCAGCGCCAAACTGGAAACCCTGCACCAAGAGCGCACCGAGTTGTTGCTGCGCATCGAGAACTTTTCCACCCTGCGTCGGCAAGCCTTCTTGGATGCCTTTCATGCCGTCAACGGCCATTTTCAAACCATCTTTGCCCAACTTTCCGATGGGGATGGTCATTTGGAATTGGAAAACCCAGAGGATCCCTTCGCAGGCGGTCTAACCTTGGTGGCCCACCCCAAAGGTAAGCCGGTGCGCCGTCTCAGCGCCATGTCGGGAGGAGAAAAATCCTTGACAGCCCTCAGCTTTATTTTTGCTCTGCAGCGATTCCGCCCTTCCAGCTTTTACGCCTTTGATGAAGTAGATATGTTTTTGGACGGGGCCAATGTGGAAAAATTGGCCAATATGATCTGGCAGCAATCTCGTCAGGCGCAGTTTTTGGTGGTCAGTTTACGCCGCCCCATGATCGAAAAAGCTGAGCACACCATTGGTGTAACCCAGGCCCGCGGTGCATACACTCAGGTGATCGGCCTGACCAAACCCGCACCTCACCCCAGTTAAGATGTGGCTTGGTTAAGAGCAGAGGGCAAATCCTGAGGTCCCATTAGACTCATTCTAAGAATGGTTTAGGAGTGTCCAAACGCCTGCCATGGTTGCTCTGACTCTGAATCTATCCCCCCTGACAACCCTGAGCCGAGCAGATTTTATTCGGCTTTGTGCCGCCAATCCTGACCTGAAGCTGGAGCGTACCGCTCAAGGAGAATTGGTTATCATGTCTCCAACCGGCGGGGAAACCGGCCACTGGAATGCCGAAATCACCACAGACTTAACCCTTTGGAATCGGCAATCGGGCCGAGGGAAAAGCTTTGATTCTTCCACCGGATTTTCCTTGCCTTCAGGCAGCGACCGCTCCCCTGATTTGGCCTGGATCCCGATTGAAAAGTGGGAAGCTTTGGATCCCTCAGTCCGTCAAGGATTTTTGCCCCTGTGCCCCGATTTTGTGGTGGAGATCCTCTCGCCCACCGACTCTTGGATTCAAACTCAGGCCAAGATGCAAGAATACATGGACAACGGCTGCCGGCTGGGGTGGCTGCTGGATCCCAAGGCCAAGCGGGTGATGATCTACCGACAAGGGCAAGCGCCGCAATTGGTCGAAGATCCGGAAACCTTATCGGGAGAGGACGTGCTGCCGGGCTTCACCTTGCCCATTCGCAAGATCTGGTCGGCTTGATATGAGTAGCTTTCACGGATTTACGATCCCTGATACAGCTTTTTTCCACACCCTTAACCCAGCCAACTCTGATGGATCTCTTGCATGACAGGGATCCCACGCAATTGCAGAACTCTCCCAACCTTGGAAACAGCTGCAGTAAAAATGTTGAGCGATAGGCCAAAAACAGGCGGAGTCACACTACCATGGCTGCTCTGACTCTGAATCTATCTCCCCTGATAACCCTCAGCCGAGCAGATTTTATCCGGCTTTGTGCCGCCAATCCTGAGCTGAAGCTGGAGCGTACTGCCCAAGGAGAATTGGTCATCATGTCTCCAACCGGTGGGGAAACGGGCAATCTTAACTTCGAAATTGCCGGGGAAGTTTATGTTTGGAATCGGCAATCGGGCCGAGGGAAAAGCTTTGATTCTTCCACCGGATTTTCCTTGCCTTCAGGCAGCGACCGCTCCCCTGATTTGGCCTGGATCCCGATTGAAAAGTGGGAAGCTTTGGATCCCTCAGTCCGTCAAGGATTTTTGCCCCTGTGCCCCGATTTTGTGGTGGAGATCCTCTCGCCCACCGACTCTTGGATTCAAACTCAGGCCAAGATGCAAGAATACATGGACAACGGCTGCCGGCTGGGGTGGCTGCTGGATCCCAAGGCCAAGCGGGTGATGATCTACCGACAAGGGCAAGCGCCGCAATTGGTCGAAGATCCGGAAACCTTATCGGGAGAGGACGTGCTGCCGGGCTTCACCTTGCCCATCCGCAAGATCTGGTCCACCTGACATTCTACAGTCGTTTTATAGTCATTTTAGACAGGAATGAAACATTTCTGTTGTATTGTGTATTGGTTCCTAACTCCCCTCTCCCAAAGGAAGAGGGGCTGGGAGTGGTCGCAGAAGCTGCACGGAATGCTTGAGGAGTGTCTCAATCTAGTTTGGAATGACTATAGTCCTCAGATTGGGGTCTTTCGCGCAATTCTGGCGAGACTGGGATCTTGGCCAGGCTGGATAAGGCCCACCGATGCCTTTTGCACCTGCTGGACTTCTTGCAAAAGCTGCAAGTAAAAAGTCCGTCGTTCCCAATCCAGATCTCGGAGCCCACAGCCCGGCTCTCGATGGTGCAGGCAATCGCGAAACTGACAGGCGCCCAAGCGATCCCTTACTTCGGGGAAGCACCGTATCAACTGCAAAGGATGCACCGGCGGGATCCCTTCGCCAGCATTGAATCCCGGCGAATCGGCGATCCAACCGCCTTCCGGCAAAGGAAACAGCTCCACATGGCGGGTGGTGTGCCGACCATGGCCCAAACGTCTGGAGACGGCCTGAGTAGCCAGCCGAACGTCCGGCAGCAGCCGATTGAGCAAGCTGGATTTGCCCACCCCGGAAGGGCCCATCACCACCGAGATCTGATCTCGACAGCACTGTTGCAACTGGGGGATCCCAGCTTGGGTGTGGGCACTGACCAACAGAGGCTCATATCCCCACCTCTGCAGACGCTCCACCCAAGTTGTCGCCACTTCTGGATCCACGCAGTCGCATTTGTTCAACACCACCTGAACCCGCAGTTGGCTGGCCTCGGCTTGCACCAGCAGACGACTGAGGGCATTGGGCTCAGGGTCGGGCTCGGCTAGGGCCACCACCACCAGAACTTGGGTTGCGTTGGCAATAGCAGGTCGAGGCAGCTGAGTGCGCCGCGGCAGGATCGCCTCGATCACCCCCCGCTCCGGCCAGAGGTCGGCGGCAGCAGGCGGCAAGCGCACCTCCACCCAGTCCCCCACCATCACCTGCTGACCCATTTTTTTCAGCTTGGCCCGACTGGTACAGAGAATCTCTGCCGGCGTGGGCTTTTCAACCGGAAACCGAGCCGGGATCTCGGGAAAAAGGGCGGCCAAACTCGGATCGATCCGCACGCGATAAAAGTTGGCCTGCGCTGCTCGCACCCAGCCGGTACAACTGGATCCCGGATCCCCCTTTCCTTCTGGTTTCACCGGGCTCATGGCGACGCAGGCGTGCCGCGACGCACCCAGAGAATGTAATGGCCTTCGGGGGAAGCTGCCTGTCCCTCAATCCGATGCCCGGCCATGGCTAGACTGTTGGGCACCTGCTCCAGGGGTTCTCCCGCATCCAGCCATAGCTCCAGCAATTCTCCAGGAGCCATGCGCTCCAGGCGCAGCTTCGCCCGCACGTAGTTAAGTGGGCAAGGGATCCCGCGCTGGTCAAGGATAAACTTGACCTCTTCCGACGAAACAGCCTCTGCAGTCATTCTTCCTCACGCTCCCGGTTGCCAGGCATCTGGGCCAGCCCCCGCAACAACCCGCCCAAGAAACCATCCCGCTTGTTGATGCGTTCTCCGTGCAGCTCAGCCAGGCGCATGAGCAATTCCCGCTCTTCTGAGCTGATGCGGGTGGGGATCTCCACCACCAGCGTGATTTGGTGGTCGCCCCGAGACATCGGGTTGCCAATGCGAGGTACCCCCTTGCCCTCCAGAGTCAGCACTGTACCCGGCTGGGATCCGGCTGGGATGGTCAGCTCCACCTCCTCCTCCAGGCCGGCTTTCGAGTCCACGGTGGGCACAGAGACCTTGGCCCCCAAGATGGCCTGCAAATAGCTCACCCGCACCTCCGAGAGAATGGTCAGGCCATCTCGCTGGAAGTCGGGATCCGGCTCCACGAATAGGTAGACGTAGAGATCCCCGGGCGGGCCACCGCGTCGACCGGCATCGCCTTCCCCAGAAACCCGCAAACGGGTGCCACTATCCACGCCGGCTGGAATGTTAATGCGCAGTTTCTTCGTGGTTTGGGCCAAGCCCTCGCCATTGCAGTTGTAGCAGGGCTCCTCCAACACCTGACCGCTGCCACCACAGGTGGGACAAACCGAGACCTGGGTAAAGTTGCCGAACGGCGTGCGGGTTGCCCGCCGCACCTGACCACTGCCCCCGCAGGTGGGGCAAGTTTTCACCTCCGTACCGGGCTTAGCCCCGCTGCCTCCACAGACGTTGCAGACTTCCAAGTGGCTGATGCGAATCTGCTTTTCGCCGCCGAAGATGGCTTCCAGAAACTCCAGTTTTAGGTCAAAGCGCAGATCATCGCCCCGTACCGGCCCCTGGCGACTGCGGGCATAGCTGGCTCCTGCCCCTGCAAAGTTGGTGAAAAAGCTCTCGAAAATGTCGGCAAAGCCACCCATCCCCGCAAAATCCTGGAATCCACCGGCTGCCGCGGCAGCTCCACTCAAACCCGCTTCTCCAAAGCGATCGTAGCGAGCTTTCAGCTCATTATCAGAGAGCACCTCATAGGCACGGTTGATCTCTTTGAAGCGCTCCTCGGCGCCTGGCTCCTTGTTGACATCCGGGTGGTACTTACGAGCCAACCGTCGATAGGCGCGCTTGATCTCCTCTTTGGAGCTATCGCGGCTAACCCCCAAGATTTCATAGTAGTCGCGAGCCATAGAAGCGCTTCAGAAGAGGTTAAAGATCAAAACATCAGACACACTTGAGATGCAACTTGTCAGGCAGCACAACCGAAGCAGACCTACAAGGCACCGGAGCTGGGGGAGAGCAAGCAGTTGCCTAGAATCCTCAGCGAGCTCCATAGATCTCGCTACCCATCTCCAGCAGGACAGCCCGCAGTTCTTCCATTGCGTTCCGTAAAGTTGCTAAGTCTACGTTATCATTTGCCAGCAATGCCCTCAATGTGCCCGCCACTTGAGCCCCCCGCTGGATTCGAGCTTCGCTGAGGCGATTGCCATGCTCCTGCAGGGTTTTGTCGTAGTTGTAGAGCAGGCTATCTGACTGGTTGCGGGCTTCCACCAACTGCCGCCGGCGCTGATCTTCTTCGGCATAGGCCTCCGCTTCCCGACGCATTCGCTCGATCTCGCTGCTGCTCAAGCCACCGTTGTTGGTGATCTTGACGCTCTGCTCGATTCCTGTCCCCTTTTCCCGAGCCGAGACTTTCAAGATCCCGTTGGCATCGATGTCAAAAGAAACCTCGATCTGGGGCACCCCACGGGGAGCCGGCGGGATCCCGGTCAGCTGAAAGCGGCCCAAGGTTTTGTTGTCTTTGGCCATGGCCCGCTCTCCCTGCAGGACGTGAATCTCCACCACACTCTGGCCATCGGTGGCAGTGGAGAAAATCTGGGTTTTACTGGTGGGAATGGTGGTGTTGCGCTCGATGATGCGGGTGAAGACTCCCCCCAGCGTTTCCACCCCAATCGAGAGAGGGATCACGTCCAGCAGCAGTAGATCTTTCACTTCTCCACCCACCACGCCTGCCTGGATGGCAGCGCCAAGGGCCACCGCCTCGTCCGGGTTGACGGAGCGATCTGGGTTTTTTTTGAAGATTTGCCGAATTTTCTCCTGGACAGCGGGAATACGAGTAGAGCCGCCCACCAGCAGCACGCGGTCGATGTCTGCAGGGGAGAGGCCAGCATCCCGCAGCGCCTGTTCTGTAGGCTCCACGGTGGCCTCCACCAGATCCCGCACCAACTCCTCAAACTTGCCGCGGGTCAGCTCCACTTCCAGGTGCTTGGGCCCCGAATCGTCGGCGGTGATAAAAGGCAGGTTAATGAGTGTAACCTGGGTGCTGGACAGCTCAATTTTGGCCTTCTCAGCAGCCTCCCGCATCCGCTGCAGGGCCATGCGATCCCGCGAGAGGTCGATCCCTTCCGTCTCCAAAAACTGACGGATGAGCCAATCGACAATTCTTTGGTCGAAATCATCCCCCCCCAGGTGGTTGTTGCCGGCAGTCGCCTGCACCTCAAACACGCCGCTGCCCAGTTGCAGCACCGAGACATCGAAGGTGCCGCCACCCAAATCGAAAACCAGAATGCGCAGGTCTTGATCTTGTTTGTCTAGGCCATAGGCCAGGGCGGCTGCTGTCGGCTCGTTGATGATGCGCAGCACCTCCAGGCCGGCAATGGTGCCCGCATCTTTGGTGGCCTGCCGCTGGGCATCGGTAAAATAGGCGGGAACGGTGATCACGGCTTG
The DNA here is from genome assembly GCF_054059035.1 of Thermostichus sp. MS-CIW-36. Classification (NCBI taxonomy): domain Bacteria; kingdom Bacillati; phylum Cyanobacteriota; class Cyanophyceae; order Thermostichales; family Thermostichaceae; genus Thermostichus; species Thermostichus sp. MS-CIW-36. Next base: position 201,552 of record NZ_JBSSBR010000002.1, on the reverse strand, counting down.
GGTCACCGGCTCCCCCAGATAGGCCTCCGCATCGGCCTTCAGCTTTTGCAGGATCATGGCGGAGATCTCCTGCGGAGTGTAGGCGCGATCTTGCACCGCCACTTCCACCATGTTGTCTCGACCGGGGATGACTTTGTAGGGAACCCGCCTCCGCTCATCTTCGGTCTCAGCAAAGGTGCGGCCAATGAAGCGTTTGATGCTGAAGATGGTGTTTTCGGCATTGGTAACCGCCTGGCGCTTGGCCAGTTGGCCCACCAAGCGGGTGTTGTTCTTGGCGAAGCCGACAATGCTGGGGGTGGTGCGCCCTCCCTCGGCGTTGGTAATCACAACGGGCTGACCACCTTCCAAAACCGCCACGCAACTGTTGGTGGTTCCCAGGTCAATCCCGATGACTTTACCCATAGCCCCCTCTTCCCGTGCGCCAAGTCTCAACCCAAGAACGCGATTCCACGGATCTTAAAAGCATTCTGCCCAGAATCCCGCAGAAACCTTCAGACGTTGCTTTCGTCTCCGTAGCTTTACTGTAGCGTTTCTGAGACTGCTCTGGCTCTGTTTGTCAAGGTTCAAGTGAGCAAGTTCGGCTAGGAAGGTTGGGGGTTTTGGGGAGAGGCGGGCGTGTTTTCCGGACCAGCTTCGATGGTGGCTTGGGCTGGGGGGGATGGTTCAGAGCTGGGGCTGCCCGCCGAGACGGCCACCATGGCATGACGGATCACCAAGTCCCCCAGCTTGTAACCTGGCTGATATTCGATGGCTACCACATCCTCAGGATAGTCTGGGCTGGGCTGACGGGCTATGGCTTCGTGCAGGTTGGGGTCGAAGGGCTGGCCCACCGATTTCATGCGGGAGACGCCCATCTTCTTCAGGCATTCCACCAGCAGGCGGTAGACGCTCTGGTAGCTGTTGTGCAACTCCCGCTCGCGGTCGGTTTCCAGCTTCAGCTGCTGCTGAGCCCGCTCAAAGCTGTCCACAACAGGCAAGATCTCCAGCACAAATTTCTGCCGTTCTTTTTGGCTGAACTCTTCTTTTTCCCGCTGGGTACGCCGCCGGTAGTTTTCAAAATCGGCGTAGAGGCGCAGGTAGGCGTCTTCTTTCTCTTTGAGTTGCTGGCGGACAACTTCCAACTCGTGCTGGAGCTGCTTGAGAGCTTCACCGGGATCTGGAGAAGGCTCAGCTGCGGTTTCTCCGGAGGAGGTACCGGCTTCTGCTTCGCTATCTTCCAAAATCAGCTTCTCCAGCTCTGCCTCTACGTCGATCTCTTCTTCCTGTAGTTCAGGATAGGTATCTTCTGGGGCCATCGGTTGCTTCTCTTCGGCAGTCATGGGCGATGTCGGCAAGTGTTAGCAATGAGCAGTGACTCGGATATCCCCAGTTTGGCAGTTTCAAAACCGCCGCTGCACTCAGCCAAACCAGGCTCTGTGTTGATCGTATTCTACCGGGTTCTCTTTCAGCCAGTTGAAGTCAATATCTTTTCTTTCCTAGCCGACCAGCAGATGTTCCCGTGGCCGGCCCAGGCAATCGGGGAAGTAGATCTTGGCCAAGTCGGGGATTAGGCGCCAGTTGGGGCTGTAGATGGGTTGAAGGGGGGAGTGGGTGTGAATATAGTAGACCAGAAAGTCGCGGATGCTATCGGCTGAGATCCACAGGGTTTGGGCTTCTTGGAACATGCTGTAACCGCCGCCGCCGCCGGCTCGGTAGTGGTTAATGGCCAGGCGAAAGGTCTGTGCTGGTTCCACCGGCTGTCCGCGGAATTGTAAGGTCACCAGGCGCTTTCCTACGGGGCGGGTGAGATCGAAGCAGTAGTCGATGCCGTGGTAGAGGTCGAAGGTGTAGCCGCGGGCTTCGGGGGCCACGACGGCAGCAGGATCGGCGGGAAGGTGATTGGGATCCAACTGGCGAAAATAGCCGGCAGTCTGTTCCAGGGCGCGCCGCAGAATATCTCCGGTGATCTCCAAAACGCAGAGGGTGTTGTCGTAGACGGTGAGGCTGTAGGCATCTTGCAGGGAGATGGGGCCTGCTGACAGGCCGGCGCTGCTGCAGATGTTGACCAGGGAGAGCTCTGCGGGGAATCCTGCCTCCCGCACTGCTTGCAATTGGGCCTGATGGAGCAGCTCTGCCAGAGGGTTGGCCCCCAGACGGGCTGCCAGACCGCCGCTATAGGCAGAACGGGCTTGGCCAATGGGCTGACGGATGTAGCGCAGGGTGGCTTGATGATAGGGCTCTGTCAAGGCCAAGAGTTCGGGATCGGGAGGGATCCCTTCGGCGGAGAGGAGCTGTGCGCTTTTGCTGATGATTTGCCAGCGGCTGCCCTGGCGCTCCAGCTCCAGGGATACCTGGGAGAGGTGGCTGCCCCAATAGCCGGGCTGCACCACTAGAGCTGGGGATCCCCCCAGACCGGCAATGGTCTGGTGAGTATGGCCGGAGAGGATGACGTCAATGCCGTCCAGTTCGGCCAGGGCCAACAGTTCGTTTTCCCCTGCCAGGCTTTTGTTGCTGCACCAGCCGGAGCGATCTGGGTTGTGCCAATGCTCAGGGGTGCGCAGGGGGGGCAATTGGTTGGGGCCGCTGTGCAGGATCAAGATCAAGACATCCACCTGAGGTCGCAGCAGCGACAGGTAGTGGCGGGCAGTCTCCAGCAGGGGGGCAAAGCGTAGGCCCAAGATGTAGTCCGGGCGCTCCCAGGTGTCGATGCGGGGGGTGGTCAGCCCCAACAGGCCAACGCGAACCCCGGCCAATTCCCGGATCAGGTAGGGCTGGAAGAGGGGATCCCCATTCTGGCGGAGGATGTTGGCGCAGAGCACCGGACAGCGGAGATCGCCGATAAAATCCTGGAGAACTTGCAGCCCAAAGTTAAAGTCGTGGTTGCCGGGGGTAAAGGCGTCGTAGCCTAGGGCGTTGAGGGCATGGGCCAAGGGGTGGGGAGAGACGCGCTCCACCTGCGCATAGTAGGTGCCCAAGGGGGATCCCTGAATGGTGTCGCCGCTGTCGATGAGCAGGACGGGATCCTCACTGGCTGCTCGCACGCGCTTGATGAGGGTGGCCAGCTTGGCTAAACCGTGCTCCGCAGGGATCCCAGTGAAGTAGTTCCAGGGATGTAGATTGGCATGGAGATCCGAAGTGTGGAGAATTGTTAATCGCATTCTCATATCATAGCCAAAGTCAAAGCCCAACCCAAACTCGTCAGCCCAGCAAGAACAGCACCTGCACACAGCCCACCAAAAAGCCGAGGAGGCCGCCTAAGTTGACGATGGCCTGGAGTTCTTGGCGCACGATCTGCTGGATGGCCTGCTCCAGGTCGGCAGGGGAGGTGGCGTTGACTTTATCGGCAATGACCTGATCCAGGTTCAACACCGGGATCACCTGCATCATCAGGGATTCGAGATCCCGTTCTAGGTAGCGCTCCAAGACCAAAGCCAGGTCGGCGCTGATCTGATCGATGGAGGTGATCAACGCCTTGGAGTTGCGCAGGCGTCCCAACACCAGGCTGGCCACTTTTTCCCAATCGATGGTCTCCCCCAGCCCTTTGATAACCTCTGGCCCTTGGCTGCGCAGGTAATCTTGGATCCCGTCGCGGAGGGCACGGCGCAACTGACGCACGGCGGAAACCGGCAGGTTTTGCAGCGAGAGGTTCTGCAGGATCTCGGTCAGGCGGCGGGAGGCGTTGATGTCTTTGAGCAGATCTTCCAAGATGGCTTCTGCCCCTTCCGGCTCTTCTAGACAATAGGTGCGCAGGCGCAACAGGGCATTTTTCAGGCCGAACAAGTTGGCCACCACCCAGTAGGAGCCGGTCGCTCGTTCACGAAACTCCTCGTCAAGGGATTCGATGTTGCGATCGGTGAGAAAGTCCACCAAGTTCTGCCGCAACACCTTTGGGGGCAGCGCCTGCTTCAAGATCCACTCCGAGAGCTGCTTAGCCTGCTCGCTGCTGAGGCGCAGCTCCAGCAACACTTGGTCGAACAGTTGGTTAATGGGCCCTTCCAAAAAGGTTTCTTGGCGGGCCAGCACCTTCACCAGGCGGGGCAACGACTCGTTAAACAGGTCGGCTAAAATGCGCGCCAACACCTGAGCAGTTTGCTGCTGTTGCTCAGGGTTTTGCAGCCGATCCAGGGCTACCCCCAGCAGCCAGCGGATCCCTGCTTGCATGCGCTCGGTTTGCAGCAGCTTACGGGCCAGATTGTGCAGTTCCTCCGGCGTGAGCAGGGATCCCATGATGGTCTTGGCGATCTGCTTGGCCAGACGGGGTTGGTTCTGCGGGATCAAACCGGGGGTGAAGGGGATGCGCCAGCCGAAAACCCGATAGGGGCGGTAGGGCCGGAACAGCATTTTGATGGCAATGTCGTTGGTGAAATAGCCGATCACCAGCCCGGCCAGCGGGGGCACAACGTAGATCCAGAAGGCCATGGAACCAATGGAGGGGGCTCTCTTCTACTCTACCGAGCTGCCCCGAGTCACTTCAGCCAGCCATAGGGCAAAAGAGGGTTGGCCAGTTCATTGGATGATCAGGCTATCGGTCAGTTCCAGCTCCACCAGCGTATTGGGCTGTAGCGTCACCACCCGGTCGATATTGGTACTGCCTGCCGCAGCACCTGCCAAGCTGCCGGCCAAGATCGGCAAAAAGCCCCATCCCCCTGTGAGAATTCCCAAGGCCAACCCACCTGCTGCCCCATAGCCTGCCCCGCGGGCTACAGTTGTGCCGACATCGGCGTTGCGATCCAACCCGACTGGTAGCGGCGCAGATTGGCCTCTCACCAAGTAGGTGGAAGACCCAATGGTGAGGCGGTTGGCCACAAAGCGGCTGCCGACGACCCGCTCTTGGGGATCGGCGCTCTCCGCCTCCCGGCCAGACAACTTCAGTTCTCGGTAAACCGGCTCAAAAGTGCCCCACACTACACTCCCTGCCGGGATCACCACCTGGCCAAAGCGATCCACCACCGGCTCGGAGACTTCCAGGTGGCCGTTAATGGCCTGGTAGGGCTGGAAAGTGATGGGGCGGTAGACCGTGAGGAGAATACGGGTGCCGGCAGGCAGCTCGCCCCGCGTGGCTCCAGGGAGATCCCCACCTGGGCTGAGGTCGGGCCGACGTTGATAGGAATAGGCCTCGCCTTGGGGGAGTTGTCCACCTGGGGCCGCTTGAACGGGCACCACCGGGATCGGATCCAAAACCGGAGCCGTGGGATCCAGCGGCATTTGCGGCACCTGAGGTACCGGTGGCAGGGCCGTGGCAGAGCCGGGGGAGGGCGGAGGGCTCAGCAAGGGCAGGGTAGGGACGGGATCCCCCCTGGGGGGCACCGGCTGAGGGGTGAACTCGAACTGCTGAGCAGCAACCGGGGTAACGACACCGGCTATCAACACCCCCCAAAAGGAACTCCTCTGCAACAAATGCAGGAACGGCTGCAAGGTTGAGCTCATGGATCCCATCCGGTCGCAACTGGCAGTAGCTTAACATCCTGCCCCGCTTGTGCCCACTAGATTTAGTAGGTATTAAGGGATCGGAAGCTCTTAAAACACTATTGAGCCTGTTCGGGGTCTGGATCGAGTTTTCCCTAGGGGCTGGGGGAAGGAGAAGGAGTCGGTCCGCCGGGATCCCCTGGCTGGGGGGCTGGGGATTCTGGCTTAGGAGACTCTGTAGCCTCACTCTCCTGAGCCTCGGGGCTGGACTCCGGCTTGGGTTCTGCAGGAGACCGTCCTTCTGGAGAAGGAGAAGGTGAAGGCTCCCCGCCAGGCTGGGGAGTGGGAGTGGGTGTAGCTTCCGGCGTGGGGGTCGGTGTGGGTGGCGTGGGGGTGAGTGTTGGGGCGGGCGTAGGTGTCGGGGTTGGTGTTGAAGTCAGCGTGGGTGTAGCTTCCGGCGTGGGTGTGGGAGTAGGCGTAGCTACCGGTGTTGGGGTTGGCGTTGGGGTCAGAGCTGGAGTCGGCGTTGGGGTCGGTGTGGGCGTGGCTGTCGGTGTTGGGGTTGGTGTTGGGGTCGGTGTGGGTGTCGCTGCTGGTGTCGGGGTTGGTGTTGGGGTCGGTGTGGCAGTGGGCTGGGCGGCCTGCACCTGGAAAGACCACTGCTGGATGGCAGTGTTGCCGCTGGTATCGGCAATTTGGACGGCGATCAAGGTCGGTCGATCGGTGGGCAGCGGCTCGGCTGGGGTGTAGGCGAAGCCGGTGCGGGTGAGCTGGGCTTGGGCGGTGACATCCACATTGTTCACCAGCAAGGTAAAGCTATTCAGGTCAATTCCTTGGTCATCTTGGAAACGGGCTGAGATGGAGGGGCGAGGGTTGTCTGTTAGGGATCCGTTGGGAGGGGCCAGTTCGCTGATGGTGGGGAAGGTGGTGTCGGTCACCCGCCCGATGGTGATGGTCTTATCCGGCAGCTGCACCAGGGTCACCAGTCCATCCCGCTCCAGGCGGGCAAAAACAGGCGCTTCTGAGGCTCGGTCTTGGCTGCGGAAGGTGTAGCTGCCCTCGTATTGCCCTGGGCGGGTTTCCTGCAGCGGCAGGTTGTAGGCAATGCCGGGGATGGAAAACGATCCCTGCGCCCCTGGGGATCCCAGCAAAAACACGGTAACGGTATCCCCTGGGTTTACGGATCCCAGCTCTTCGCGGGCAAAGAAGGTTCTCACTTCTGGGGCGGCGGGCAGCGTTTCTACCAGAGGCTCAATGGGAATGTCCGGCGTGGCCAGGGGTTCGGGCGTAGGGGTGACCTGGGCAAGGAGCTCGGTACGGATCCCAGGGCCGGGAATGGCAGCCCCCACCGGCGGATCCAAATTGGGCACCCGGCCCACCTTGGCCAGCGCTTGGTAGGTAAGAGCAGCCACTTCCCCCCGCGTGGCCACCGCCTGGGCATTCAATTGGGTGGGGTTGGGGTAGAGCACCAACAGCCCTTCCTGAACTGCTGTCGCGATGGGGGCGCGGGCAAAGTTGGGAACCAAATTGGCATCGCCGAACGCGGATAGGATCGCGTCAATTTGGCCGGCATCTTCGATGAGCCTGCCGTTGGTGGCTGCACGGGTTAGGACGGTGATGGCCTGCGCACGGGTGAGCACATCGTTGGGGCGAAAGGTGCCGTCCGGAAAGCCGGAAACAAACCCTGCCGCTGCCGCCGCGCCGATGGAGGGAGCCGCCCAACTGGGAATGGGATCGGCAAAGGAGCGCACAGGAACGTTGGTATCTAGGCCAAAAGCTTTGGTGACAATGACGGCAAATTGGGCACGGGTGATGGACTCGTTGGGACGAAAGGTGCCATCCGGGAAGCCACCGATGATCTGTCGTTCATTCAACCCGGCAATGTACTGGGCACCCCAATAGGTGCTGATATCGGACAGTTGGGCCCAAGCGGGATCCCCAAGCCAGGCCAAGCTGCTGCAACTGATCACCAAAGCCGCAGTCTTCCAACCCTGCCAAAGGGAAAGCTTACGCATCGTTCACACCTCAGGTTCTTGGTACAGGATTCAGGTCTCGGATCCCCACTCTTGGCTGGGAGAGGCCATAGAAACTGGCCGGACAGAAGTGTAGGAGAGGATGATCCAAACCGCACACCCAGACGAGGAAACCTTCTGAAAAGTTCTGTCTGGCCACCGGTTTCGCCAACCTTTCAGGGGGCAGGATTGGGGTAGCGCTGGTGCACCGCCTCGATCTCCGCCAGGAGCTGCGGGGACAGCTCCACATCCAGGCAACTGAGGTTCTCTTTGAGTTGGGTCAGGCTGGTGGCCCCAATGATGGTGCTGGTAACAAACCAGCGGCTGCGCACAAAGGCCAAAGCCAACTGGGCCGGTGTCAGACCGTGCCGGCGGGCAATTTGCACATAGGCGGCCACCGCTTCTTCCACATTCGGCTTGCGGTACCGCTGGCCAAAGCCTTCAAACAAGGCCAAACGGGATCCCGGCGGCTTCACCCCCCCCAGATATTTGCCCGTCAGCAGCCCAAATCCGAGCGGGCTGTAGGCCAGCAAGCCCACCTGCTCGTGGCGGCAGACTTCCGCCAGGCCCATTTCAAACGTGCGGTTGATGAGGCTGTAGGCATTCTGAATCGAGACCACCTTGGGCAACCCCAGTTGCTCGGCCACCTGGCAGAACTTGCTCACCCCCCAAGGGGTTTCGTTGCTCAGGCCGATGTAGCGAATGAGACCCTCTTGCACCAATTCCGCCAGAGCCTGCAACTGCTCGGCAATGGGAACGGTGGGCCGCTCCTGGCTGGGATCGTAGGCAACGCCCCCAAACAGGGGCACGTAGCGATCCGGCCAGTGGATCTGGTAGAGGTCGATGTAGTCGGTCTTCAGGCGTTTGAGGCTATCGGCCACCGCCTGCTTGAGGTTGTCGCGGGTAATGGACAGGGATCCGCCGCGAATCCAATGCCAGGGCCGACCAGGGCCGGTGATCTTGGTGGCCAGGATCAGGCGATGCCGCGGTTGGTGTTGCAGCCACTCGCCGATGTAGCGCTCGGTGGATCCCTGGGTTTCCGCCCGCGCCGGCACCGGGTACATCTCGGCGGTATCGATGAAGTTGATCCCGTGCTCCACCGCGTAGTCGAGCTGTTCGAAAGCCTCAGACAAAGTATTCTGCTGCCCAAAGGTCATGGTGCCCAGGCAGATCTCGGAAACTTGCAAAGGGCTGTGGCCAAGCTGGCGGTAGCGCATGGGGAATCTCCATCTAGACAGCGCGCCAGTCCCCATTGTGCCCAAAACCTGTCGGCCTACGGGATCCCCCGCTATGCCCCCGTTCCTATTTCGGTGCGGATCCCAGCAGGGGAACGTACTCGCGGTAGAGCTGACCCAAAATTTCCAGACCAATGCGGGTGCGGCTATCGGGGGGGCGAGCCTCAATGGCCGCCTTGACTTGTAAAATCGTGCCCACCGGATAGGGGGAGCGCAGCTCCTCCCGCTTGCCCAAAAACACATCGGTGAAGTAGTCGATCAGCCGCTTGACTTCTCCCACGTCCTTGCGGGAAATGTCCATATCCAAAACAGTGGTCAACTTGGCCCGCATGGCCTGAAAACTTTGCTGGCTGGTATTGAGGGCCACCCGTTTGGCCAGGCTATCCACCACAATTCGGGTGATTTTCTCTACATTTTGAGTCACAATTTCTCGGTGGCGGGCGGCAAAGCGCAACTGAACCTCATCCAGAAATCGTTCTCGTTCCAGAATCTGGATGCCCTGTTGCTCCAAATCCACCCCATAGCTCTGCAATTGCTTATACTGATTCAAAACCCATTGGTTGTAGAAGGAATCGGCCAAAACTCGCCAATAGCCGATGAGGGTGGCCTCGGCAGAGGGAACGCTGACCAAATAGGCCTCGCTGGTGATGTGGCGCAAATGCTCTGTCAGCTTGTCTCGCTCCTTCTCATCCAAGTAGGAGGTGCGCGGCACCCAAACTGCCCCGTACTCGCTTTTCACCTCTCCGGGCAGGGATCCGAAGAGGGTGTCAAAAAACTGATGAATGCTGAAGAGGAGAAACTTTCCCGGATCCTGAAGGCGGGTGAGCAGTTCCTGTTTTTTCTCCTCCTGATATTGGGCCACCAATTGCTGGGCCTCGGTGATCTGGCCGCGGGCCACCTCCACATCTTGCCGCAGCTTTTCAATCTCTTCTGAGCTCACCATCTCAACGCCGGCAGGCTCCCGTTCCCCGCTGAAATAGCTGCCCCCCGGCCCGCTGCCCCCAATCCCCACCAGGGGAGCGTCGCTGTCATTGTTCAGGGTTAAGAGGCGAGAAAGAGCCTGGAGACGAACTCGCCCACTGGCAGAGCGCAGGGATCCCAGCTCCACCGGATCCCCACTTTCCCAACCGTCCAACCCACCAATGCGGTAGAGCGTGTAAAAATACTTGCTGAGTAGAAGCGCCAGCAGATGCCTGTTCTTGACCTCGTTGTACTCTAAGTAGGCCCGCAGACACAGTTGGAAAGCGATGTTGGGCAAGCTGCGGCACACCCTCATAATCTGGGTGTAGACCCTCTGCAGGTGAGGCCGAAAGCTGCGTGGGATCGCCTCGGGCCGCAGGCCACGCAACAGAAACTCCTGCTGGCGCAGATCCTGAGGGGTGAAGTAAAAGCTTTCTTGCCAAAGCAGCTCATCCAAGTCGCGGGCAAAAATCGGTTTTAAATGATCGATAATCTGCACCACAACCGACTCGGTGAAGGCCGGTATAATCTTCTCGATGTGAAGCTGATCGTAAACAGAGCGCAGCCGCTCGCTGCGGAAGTCTTCGATGGAGATCAGCCCCTTCATAGTCCCGATCCGACCGTCGCTCAGCAGGAACTTATAGACCACTTCGGCAGTGGCCCCTGGGGAGAGAACGGGAGTTCCTGTCAAGTCGGGGCAGATTTGCAGGGGGCGTAGCAGGCGGCTGGTTTCACTGACGCTGAAGCAACTCCAAGCTGCCGGGTTTAACACCACCGACGATAGGGAGGCCAACAATTGCTTCTCGTCCAAGTCCTCCAGCCGAATTTCTCCCCTGTGAGCTTCGCTAGGTCCCGGAGGCAAGCTCGCCCGCGAATCCTGAACGGCGGAAGGGGATAAGGATGGGGGAGATGTGCTCATGCGGTAAAGGCTATTGAATCTTAACGTTCACTCTAAGTCGGCGAAGGATGGATGAGTGTGATCTGTATCTCTGTATCCAATGAAAGTCTCTCAAGAAGAATCTGCCCAGAATCTGCCTCGAATTGTCTCCCGCCACCAGTATCTGGAAACGGTTAGCTTTTGGGTAGCGTGCAACCACGGTTTTGAGGATCCACAAATCGATACGCACCTTCAGCTCCGATGGATGAAGCTGTTGAGGCCTTCCCCGTTGTCGTGAACTGCTTGCCGAGCCGGTTTTCCTGCTGCAACCCCTAAGCTAGGATGAGAGATCTGCCTATCGGTATGGGATATCGGGCTGGAGTTGGGCTTGAATGCGTTTTGACTTCAGGATTGGGGTGCAGCGGTCATGACGACCATTTTGATTGTCGACGACGATCCGACGATTCGGCTGGTGTTGAAGCGATCCCTGGAACGACAGGGCTACACCGTGGAGATGGCCAGCAACGGTTCCGAGGGGCTGGAGCAAGCCCACCTGCTGGTGCCGGGGCTGATCATCTGTGACTGGATGATGCCGGACATGGATGGGCTGGAGGTTTGCCGACGCATCAAAGCCGATCCCAAGTTTTCCACGACGTTTTTTATTTTGCTCACCGCTCGCACCGAGGTCGAAGACCGCATCCAGGGCCTGGATGCCGGAGCAGATGAGTTTCTAAGCAAGCCCATCGACCCCAATGAGTTGCGGGCACGTGTGCGAGCCGGATTACGCTTGCACCAGCTCAGCTATGACCTGCAGCAGCAAACGGCCAGGTTACGGGCAGAATTGGCCGAGGCGGCCAGCTATGTGCGTTCTCTCCTGCCGGAGCCGGCCTATTTTCCCGACTGCAAAGTGACCCTCGAGTGGCGCTTTTTACCCTCCCAGGAATTGGGGGGAGATTCGTTTAACTATCATTGGCTGGATGAGGAACACCTGGCCATCTATCTGCTGGATGTGTCGGGGCATGGGGTGGGATCCGCTCTGTTGTCGGTGTCGGTGATGAACCAGTTGCGCACTCAAGGCTTGGCCGATGCCGATCCCCGCCAGCCGGACGCGGTCTTGCGCGCCCTCAACCACTCTTTTCAAATGGGATCCCACCATGAGATGTACTTCACCCTTTGGTATGGGGTTTACCAGCCGGGATCCCGTCTGCTCTCTTTTGCCAGTGCCGGCCACCCACCTGCTCTGCTCGCCCGTGGCCAGGATTCGCTCCTGTTGACGACCCCCAACGTGCCCATCGGCGTTTTGCCCGACCCCACTTTTCGAAGGGATCAGGTGCGGATCCCGGAGAACAGCCATCTCTACCTGTTCAGTGATGGAGTTTACGAAGTCATAAACCCGCAGAGAGAACTCTGGGGGCTGAACAGTTTGATAGCCCTGCTGAGCAAGAGCGCTGACGGTGGCCTGGATCAGGTGATCCATGAGGCCCAATCCTTTCAGGGGCGGACGGACTTTGAAGATGATTTTTCCCTGCTCCGCGTCAGCTTTGGTTAGAGGTGGGTTGTGGCTGTTTCAAGCCGCTTTGAGGCGATCCCTTGAGGATTCCCGTTTGCGACAGCTCCAGCCCCTTTCCCAAAGGAAGAGAGGAGCCGGGAATCGAGGCGATGCCCAGCGCGACCGGAAATGACCCTCTTGGCTCAAGGGGACTCTGTCCTGCTGTCGCGATCAGCCATCCGGCCCCTGGAGTTGCTCCCACTGAGCGGGGGTAAAGGTGCGCAGGGCCAAAGCATGTAGGCGGCCATCCTGCAGGTAAGCTTTCAGGGCCTCATTCACCAGCCGGTGCTGTTTGATCAGGGGCAAGCCCTGGAATTGTTCCGCCACCACGATGGCCTGGAAATGATGGCCATCGCCGACAGTGTCTTCCACCTGCACCCTTGCGCCGGGTAGGGCAGCCCGTACCAATGCCTCAATTTCTCGTGGATCCATGCGCTGTTGTCCCCGTGGTCTCACTGTGTCCAAGCTCAAGATCCCGCCTCGGATCTCGACCTGCTCATCCATTGTGCTCCGCACCGCTATCGCGTCCACCTTAGACGGTTCTGGGGCAAAACGGGATCCCTTCCGGCCCACTGCAGGCGGTGGCCAGGCTGGGATGGCTCAGCACCAAGACCTCGGTGATGGGACCGCGTTTGTGGCCCTGGGCGTTGATGGCACGGCTGGCGGAGATGGTCTGGATGGGGTAATCCCGGTACAGTTCCCGCACAAAGGGGCAATCGGAATTGGAGAGCAGCACCTGCACGCCTCGGTCGGCCAAGGTTCCAAACACCTCTCGCAGGCGGATCTGTTCCGCTTCGCCGAAGGCAAACCGGCTGTAGGCGGTGAAGCTGCTGCTGGCAGAAAGGGGATGGTAAGGGGGATCCAAATAGACGAAATCCCCGGGTTTGGCTCGTTCGAGCACCTGCCAAAACGGCTGCACCGCGATCTCCACGCCTTGCAAAACCCGTGCCACAGCCCGTAGGTTCTCCGCGTCGCAAATGCGGGGATTACGGTAACGGCCCAAAGGGACATTGAACTCTCCCCGCGAGTTTTCCCGGTAGAGGCCATTAAAACAGGTCTTGTTCAGATACAGCAGGCGGGCAGCCCGTTGCGCCGGATCTTCAAATCGAGCCGCGCGGATGGTGTAGTAATAATCCCGGCTGTGGTGGGCTTGGTGGTGGCTGAGCAGGGCGATAAGCTCCTCCACGTGATCCCGCACGCAGCGATACACATTCACCAGCTCAGGGTTGATATCCGACAAAACAAAGTGTCGAGAACCCGATGGGATCCCTTGGGCCAGATGAAAAAAGACCGCTCCACCCCCCAAAAAGGGCTCGTGATAGGTGTTCCAGGCGCGAGGAAAAAAGGGTTCGTATTGGCTCAGCAGTTGCCCTTTCCCCCCTGCCCATTTCAGGAAGGGACGCGCTTTAATGGCTGGTGCTGCCGGAGTGGGTTCGCAGGAGTCGGGCGCAGGATCTTCCCGCCGCAGGGCATGCCTACGTCCAAGAGAACAAGGGTGGGTCAGCGATCCGGATCCTCTTCCAGCAGCTTTTCTAGCGTCTCGATCCAATGCTCCAGCTCCTCCAGCGCCTGCAACACTCCCCCTGGGTCGCTCAGATCCGCCTGCAGCATCTGGGTGGCTTCTGCCAAAGTCAGGGATCCGGGCGGGCTGGCCAACCAACGAAGGTAGTGGGGCAGAAAGTTGCGCGGAGAATCATGATAGCGGCGGTGACAGGCCAAGGCCACCAGGCTGGCAAGGCTGGCCTGATAGGCACTGAAGGGGCGGAGAAACAGCTCCGGCATCCCCACCCAGTAGAACTGGTGTTCCGGCAACAGTTCCACCGCATCTCCGCACAGCTCCTGACACAGCTTCAACCACTCTTCGCTCACCCAGGAGGAGTAGGCTACACCGTTTTCCCATTCGGGGATCCCCGACCGATAGAGGAGCAGCTCCAGCCGACCGATCAAACCCTGGTAAAACACCGCCTGCAACTGGGCTTCCAGATGATGTATCAACAGGGCCTGGGCCAACTGGAGGCTGCCGGAGCGTTCCCGCCAGCGCTGCGGAGCAGTTTGCCCCTCTGGGTCGTAAAGAGCAGGCCTGCCCATGCGAGGGGATCCCACTGCTGAGGCAACCAGGTGATCCAGGAGTATTTGCTGCAAAAAGATGGTGTGGGCCTGCACCCCCCACGCTCGCGGCAGCAGTGCGGAACTCCCCTGCATCTCCTCCAGATCCAGCCAAACTTGGGGATCCTCAGGCCGGAGCCGCTGGCTGATGATAGCAAGAACCTTCAACAGGAGCTCGCTCCCGCCGGATCCCGTTTCTCCCGACCTGGGCGAGAACTCCGTTTCGCCGGGGCGAAAGGCTGCGCCCGCTGCGCGATTGGGCTTGTCTGCCTCGATTGCCGAGCCGACTTCTAGCAGCCAGGGTTTGGCCTGGGCCGCACACTCGGGGCAGAAGTCCTGCAGGGCTGCCCAGATTAGAGAGGTGGCCTCAGCAGAGGTCAGGGGCGGCACGGGATCCCCCCAGGGCGCATGCAGATCGCAGATGCGAATGGAACGTCCCATTGTTCTGCTTTTGAGGCGGTAATAGTGCTGGAACAGGTCAAACCGATCGCGGATCCCTTCCAATAGGTTCTCCAAAAAGGTCTGAGTCAGGCCCTGGCGGGCCAGATACAGCTCGGCAGCAGAGTCATAGCCCCGCCATTGGGCCTCCCACAGGTGGTCGCGGATCAGGGTGCTGAGGATAAACCCACCCAGATCGGCATGGGCTTCTAGGTGTTGGACTAGCCGCTGGTAGGCCACCCAGCGGATCTCCGCGCTGGCGTGAGTTTGTAAGCTCTGCAGCTGGACAAGGGTGTGATCTGGGAGCGCGGCAGGCGAGTTCAGGGTCACTTGCCACAACTGCCGCCAAGCTAACCTTCCTGTTGGGTACTGTTGGTGGAGCAGGCACTCCAGAGGCTCCGGTTGTTGGTGACCCCGCTGCTGCAGGAGGCGACACAAAAACTGGCGAAAGGGGCGCAGCTCCGGCTCGGCACAAGCAGCGGCCAAGGGATCCGAGGGCCGATCCTCTCGCTCCTGCGGCGTCTCAGCTGCGGGTTCGCCGAGGGGAACGGCGGTCAGGGATTGCAGTTCCAGGGGGAAAAACAACAGCTGGCTCTGCAGGGAGATGACCCGCTCCAGATCCCTCCAGCTGGGGTTTGCCTTCGTCCAGGCCATCTCTGGTTCGGCCTCAGCCGGGATCGCTGTTGGAAGGCTGCTGCTCTCGCAACCCTCGGCAAGATGGGCTGCCAGGGCGAGCGCCTGCGTCAGCTCCGACAACTCCTGCAGCGCCACCGCCAGCTCTGGCGGGCTGAGCTGGACCACCTGCCCCCGGTAGCGCTGGGCAAACTGCTGCACCTGCTCCTCCAGTTCATTCCAGGTTAGGGCGCGCTTTTTCCCAGAGCCAGAGAAACGCTCGAAAGGGGGTTCAGCAGCAGGAAAGACCACCGGCATCAGCCTCCTAGAGATGGGGTCGTCCCTCTGTTGGCTTGTCGGCAGAGGGGTGTGCCCGCCTTTTGACCTCTGCCAAAGGGCAAATGGCTGGGGAAATCTGGGTTGGAGGTGCAGGCTGCGATCAGAGGGATCCGGATCCCTGCTATCCCCCCCTGGGGGTTCCCATCCTGGTCAGAACATAGCCTCACCGCTGCTGTGCTGCGCAAAGGCGGCAGCAACAGCCAACCCAAGCCTGAGCCATTCGGCAAGCTCGGATCCGGGATCCCGCATTCCCCGCATTCATTAAAGACTGCGACTGCGAAAACCGACGTGCCTCCTTTGGGGCAGGAAAAACCTGAGATGATTGTGACATTCTCCTTGGGCAAATGCAGCCGGCAGCGTGGGGATCCCAATTTCGGCCAGGATACGTGTTGGGACAGAATAGGCCTGCGGCCACTTGTGCAAAGGGTAAAAGAACTATCCGAGGGAGGTGACTGCATTGTTTGCTCAAGTCACTGCTGCCGCTCTGCTGGGACTCCGGGCCGTGCAGGTTACGGTGGAGGTGGATGTGGGCGGTGGCTTGCCCCAGATCACCTTGGTGGGACTGCCCGATACTGCCGTTCAGGAGGCCAAAGAGCGAGTGCGGGCGGCGATCAAGAACTCCGGCTTTGCTTTACCCCAGCGGCGGATCATCGTCAACTTGGCCCCTGCCGATCTGCGCAAAGAGGGCCCCAGCTTCGATCTGCCCATTGCCATCGGGATCTTGGCGGCCTCCGGGGTGATCGAGGGGGAAGCGCTGGCCAACACCCTGATGGTGGGGGAATTGGCCCTAGACGGCACCCTACGCCCGGTGGCCGGGGTTCTGCCTATTGCCGCCAGCGCTGCCGAGATGGGGATCCGCCGCCTGGTGGTACCCCAGGAAAATGGGCCGGAAGGAGCGGTGGTGCAAGGGATCCAAGTGTATGGGCTGCCCTCCTTGGCGGCGGTGGTGGGCTGGCTGCAAAACCCAGAGGGAGTTGAGCCGGTGCGGATCCAGCCAGAACAGATGTTGCCAACCGAAACGGAACCCCTGCTGGATTTGGCCGATGTGAAGGGGCAAGAACATGCCCGGCGGGCTCTGGAGATCGCGGCAGCCGGCGGGCACAACCTGTTGCTGGTGGGCAGCCCTGGGGCGGGCAAAACCATGTTGGCCCGGCGACTGCCCGGCATTTTGCCCCAGTTGCAGTGGGAAGAGATGTTGGAGATCACCCGCATCTACTCGGCAGCCGGCCTGTTGCGGCAAAATCTCCACCTGGGTGGACAAACCGCCTTGATCACCCAGCGGCCCTTTCGCGCGCCTCATCACTCGGCTTCGGCAGTGGCCTTGGTAGGTGGGGGATCCTACCCCAAACCCGGCGAGATCTCGCTGGCCCACCATGGCATCCTCTACCTGGATGAGCTGACGGAGTTCCGGCGGGAGGTGTTAGAGGTGCTGCGCCAACCCCTGGAAGACGGCAAGGTTACCATCTCCCGCGCCCGCGTTTCCCTGGAGTTTCCCGCCCAAACCACCCTGGTGGCCTCCACCAACCCCTGTCCCTGCGGCTTTTACGGGGATCCGGTTCACCCCTGCACCTGCACGCCGCAACAGCGGGAGCGCTACTGGTCCAAACTTTCGGGGCCCCTGTTGGATCGGATTGACTTGCAGGTGCGGGTGAGTCGCCTCAAGCCGGAAGAAATTGTTCGCGCCCAGAGCGGCGAGCCCTCCCAAGCGGTGCGGCAACGGGTGGAACAAGCCCGGCAACGGCAACGGCAGCGCTTCCAACAGGAGCCCGGGATCCACTGCAACGCCCAGATGCAATCCCGCCACCTGCGGCAGTGGTGCTCCCTTTCGGATCCCTGTCGCAAGCTCTTGGAGAACGCCATCCAAAAGCTGGGCCTGTCTGCGCGGGGGAGCGACCGCATCCTCAAGGTGGCCCGCACCATCGCCGATCTCGAGGGCGCGGAGGCCATTGCCCCCACCCACATTGCCGAAGCGATTCAATACCGCAGCCTGGATCGCGCTCGGCTGTAAAGCCCAAGCGCTCGGCGCCGCTGACGCGACCACCCCCAGCCCCCCTCCCAGATAGGGTTTCCCTCACTGCCAGAGCTCCGGCCTGCCCTACGGGATCCCACCCCCTGTTTTGTCGGGAAAAAGCTGTCCCCCCTGCACCTGAAGGATTTGGGCGGCTTTGAGCCAGCCGGCGTCGAAGGATCCCAGGTGGGTGGTGGTAACCAAGGTTTGCACGCGCTCCTGAATGGCTTCCAAGAGTTGGTTTTGCCGGTGCAGATCCAGCTCGGCCAGCACATCGTCCAAGAGCAGCAAGGGCGGATCCCTGACCACCTGCTCGATCAGCTCCAGCTCCGCCAATTTCAGAGCCAAAACCAGAGTGCGCTGCTGGCCTTGGGATCCATAGGCGCGGGCGGCAACTCCGTTAATGCACAGCTCCACTTCATCCCGATGGGGGCCCACCAGAGAACTGCCCAGGGAGTGTTCGGCGGCGGCTTTGGCGCGGATCTCGGCCAAAAACTGGGCTTGGATCACTTCGGGGCTGGCCTGGGGATCCGGCAGGGGCACTTGGGGTCGATAGGTAAGGGTCAGGGTTTCCCGTCCACCGCTAATGACCCGGTGCCAGTGAGCAGCCAAAGGCTCCAGCCGTTGCAGCAGCCGGGCGCGGCGGCGCATAATTCGGCTACCGGTGGTGGCCAGTTGGGCATCCCAGAAGGCCATCTGCGAGAACTGAACGCCAGCAGCCGCTTGCGTTAGCGGGACAGAGTCCTTGGGATCCTGCTTCAAAAGGGCGTTGCGCTGCCTGAGGATCTGGCGATATTGCTCCACCAGGCCGAGATAAACCGGCTCCAGTTGCAGCAACACCCCGTCCAACCAATGGCGCCGCGTCTCCGGAGCGCCCCGCACCAGCTCCAGATCCAGGCTGGAGAACACCACGGCATTCACCTGTCCCAAAAAGTCCGCCTGGCGGCGCAGCACCTGCCCGTCCACCTTCAGGGATCGCCTGCCGCTGCTGCGCAGCTCCATCACCAGCTCGTGGGCCACCCCCAGCCGTTCCACCGTGGCGGCAATCCGCGCCTGCTGTTCTTCTTGATGCACCAGCTCCCGATCCCGAGCGGCCCGCCGCGAGCGTAAGGTGGCCAACAGCTCCACCGCTTCCAGCAGGTTGGTCTTGCCCTGGGCGTTCTCCCCCACCAGGATGGTTTTGGGCGCGTCAAAGGTGATCTCTTGATCCCGGTAGTTGCGAAAGTGGCGCAGGTGCAGAGAACGCAGGTACACTAAGGGCAGATGTAAAGACGCGATCAATATCTAACCAAGAACAGCCCCCGCTTTGGGGGCTTTCACTTTAACCCAACTCCAGCAGGGGCCAGAGAAGATAGAGGGGTTAACCCCGGAAACTCAGCCAGCAGGGATCCCCTCTATCCCCAGTTCCGGGTAGGCCAGATCAGCGCCTGGTCAGGGTAGTCATCCCCCCGAGGCGCTCAGCCGCCAACAGGTGTAGGGCAGCGCGGGCGGCGTAGCGGGCAGCTTTGCTACGGCTGTAGTCGGCGAAGGTGTAGCTGCTGGGATCCGTACTTACGTCGCCCAACAGGTTCTGCACTTGATTCTGCAGGTCAGAGACGCTGCCGGAGTTGATGTTGGCGAAGGCCATCTCCGCTTGCAGCCGGCTGAGGTACTCCTGAGCCCGGAAAGGGGCCTCGAAGAAGGAACGGCCAGGGCGGCCCATGAAACCCAGCTCCGCTTCGTAGAGAACTTTGGCTGCTTTGGCTAAGTTTTCCGCTGCTTTGGCCTGCTCGTGGGCGGCGAAGAAGTTCCCCGCCTCAAGTGAGGCTTGGGCGTTGGTGAAGCTCTCCTGGCCGTGTTCCAAAAGGCGGGCAGCCTCTGGGGAAGACCCCCGCTGAGAGAGGAAGCTGGCTTCGGCCAGGTGTCGCTGCGCCTTAGCCAGATCGCGGCTGGCTCGCTCAAGATCCCGCGGGCGCTGCCAAGTTGGCTGTACCTGAAGGGGAGCTGTGGCTTCAGGAGCAGAGCGTCTGCCCCGCTGGGCTTGCGCCGGGGATCCCAGCACCAGGGGGGTGAGCAGAACCAAAATCGGCAGAGAACAACCCAGAGCGCGAGCAAAAGAGGAACGAATCGTCATTGGTCATAGACTCCAATCGACAGGACAAGCCGGTTTGGGTTATCGCGGCTCATCTTGAGAATGGCGGAGAAAAATGACGTGAAGATGACAAGGGCAGCTCTACCGTAAATATCGATCCCTCTCCCACTTGGCTGGCCACTCGCAGGGATCCCCGATGGGCGGTGACGATCTGCTGGGCCAAGGCCAGGCCCAGACCGAACCCACCCGTATGGCGAGCACGGGTTTCATCCACCCGGTAAAACCGCTCAAACAGATGGGGCAGATGCTCGGGGGGAATGCCAATGCCTGTATCCTTGACGTGGAGGTAAGCGCGCTGGCGCTGGCTTTCCAGGCTCACCTGCACTGTGCCGCCTGCAGGGGTGTACTGCAGGGCATTGCGCAGTAGGTTCTCGATGGCCTGCCGCAGCAGGGCAGCGTTCCCCCGCACAAGCCAACCCCCAGAAAGATCCGTCTCAGGCAGGTGGCATTGCCAGTGAAGGCCAAGGGCCTCAGCTTGGGGGCGGTATTGCTCGCTCAGCTCCTGCAACAGCGCTCGCAAATTCAGAAGCGGCAGATCCTCCAGGGGCAGGGATCCCTGCTGGCGGGCCAACTGCAGCAAGGTATCGATCAGCACGCTGAGGCGGCGGGCACCGCTCACCACCTTTTCCAGGCGAGGTTGAGCTTGTTCCGGGGCCAGCAGAGCCATTTGAGCATTGCTCATCAGGGCGGCCAGGGGGGCGCGCAACTCGTGGGAAGCATCGGCAGTGAAGCGTTGCAACTGCTCGTAGGAGCGACGAATCGGCTGCATCGCCAGCCCCCCCAAGATCCAGCCGGCCCCGCCGATCAACGCCAGCGTCAGCGGGATCCCGATCCCCAACCCCCAGCGCAAGCGACCCAGGGTAAGTTGCAGCGGTTCCAGGGGCACCGCCAGTTGCAAGTAGCCCAGTAGCTTTTCCTCCTGCTGCACCGGCAGCGTGAGCTGGCGCAACAGTAAGCCGCTCTCTCCTTCCACCGTTTGGAAACCCAGTTGGAGATGGTGAGGCGGGCCATCCAAGTCAAACAGCTCCAGAGGAGGCCGGGATCCCGTGTACTGGCGCAGGGATCCCAAGCTTTCCCTTCCGGTGCCGGGAGCAGGATCGAACCAGCGCACATAGGCCAAGTGATGGTCGAGGGGTTGGGTTTTCCCCCCCAAAAAGGGCACCTCGTTCAACACCAACCGCCACTGCCCCTGGCGCAGCTCGTACTTAATGGCTGCCGCCATGATCCCGGCCTGAACCTGCAGCTCCTCGTCAAAAGCCTGCAACTGGTTCTCCACTTCCAAGCGGTAGAAGACGGCGGCAAACACCAGCAGGATCCCCCCCATGACCCCGGCAAAGCTGCGGGCCAAGCGACGGCGGCTGTGGTGAAACACCAGGGATCCCGTCCCTCTTGTCGCAGCCTTCTGCCCCAGGTGCGGCTGAAGGGGGTGTGCCAGGGAAACCCAGTTCCAGCCCAGCCATGGGAGAGAATGCTTGTGTTCAGCTCTTTTCACCTCCATCGCCACCCCCTAGAAACTGCTTTCATGGGTTCTCTTCTGGAGAGGCTATGCGCAGCCGGTACCCCTGGCCATACACCGATTCCAGCCAATCTTGGGCCTCCACCTCTTTTAACCGTAGCCGCAACCGCCGCACCAACGCAGCCACGGCATTGCTCTCCGGCTCACAGCCCCATTCCCACACCGCCTGCTCGATCTGGCCCCGACTGAGCACCTGGTTGGGATGGCGCATCAGGTATTCCATCAATTGAAACTCCTTGCCCGAAAGCTGTACCTGCCTCCCCTGCCGCTCTAGGGTCAGGCTGGCCAAGTGCAAGTGCAGGGATCCCAGGCTGAGGCTGTCTCCTTGCCATTGGGGGGAACGGCGTCCCAAAGCCCGCACCCGTGCCAGCAGCTCCACCAGATCCACCGGCTTGACCAAATAGTCGTCCGCCCCCGCATCCAACCCCTGCACCACATCCGATGTTGCGTCTTTGGCAGTTAACATCAGCACCGGCGCACATCCCCCCGATTGGCGGTATTGCCGACAGAGCTGGATCCCGCTTGGCCCCGGCAGCATCCAATCCAAAATCAGGAGATCATAGGCTTTCTCCTCCATCAGCCAGGCAGCCATCTCCCCTTCCTTGGCACAGTCAACCACGTGGCCGCACTTGGACAGGGCAGCCTGTAAAGGCTCCAACTGTTCCGGGTCGTCCTCCACCAGCAAAATTCGCATCGTCCTGTGCGCCGTTGACCAAGACGGCCAGTTCCCACTGCCCAGGCTAGGATGGATCACGGAAATAGCCCTCTGCAAGGGAGAGAACAACGGTGGGGTGGCCCAAAATCCATCGGTGGCAAGATCTAGGGTTTGATTTTTGGCTGGTGCTGCCCTTGGCAGGGCTTCTTTTTGTGGCGGGGGGAGAGTGGGTGACGGGCCAAGCGCTGAGCCGTCCTCGCCGGCTAGAGCAACCTTTGGCGATTCGCAGCCAGCAACAAGCCACCTTGGCTCTGGATATTCTTTCCATTCAGGCGGGGATCCGCCGCTCCCGTGGCTACACCAAGGTGGAGGTGACTACCACCAATCCCCACCTGCGCAAGCTGGAATTTGAATTTCCACAACTGGATCCAGACCAGGTGTCGGCTCAGATTGCCCAAGAGCTTGGCCTTGCTCCCGAGCAAGTGCAGCGCCTGACCCGCTATAGCTTGGACTAGAGCATGACTCTAGTCAATAATAAGCTCAACTATACTGAAAATAATGTATAATATGTTCAGTACGGATTACTACCAGTTGATCTTTCTGTTTACTTTCGAGTCTGCCAACATGGTAGCCAAAGCAGAAAATTGGTAGTAAGACGACACGGAAACTGCGCTTTGGGTATTCTACTCAAAGCTTTGCGGGATACCGCCATTCTGTTTGGACTCCGTCCCGCTAACGCGAATGGAAACAAACAGAATGCTATCGCTGCATAGTTGAACAGTGATGTTCAGCAGTGTTCAGCGTAAATGTATCAGAGACACTCCAAGTCCGTTCAAAAAATGCGGGCTAACTGCTCGCAGGCAACTCTAATTTTCTCCAAGCTACCGGGATTGACCAAGCCGTAGTAGTCAAATCCATAAACTTTCCCAGTTTGGACGGCTTGCAACCGATTCCAAAAGGGGCGGGAACGGAAAAACGCCAAGGGATCCGCCGCCTCCGGGTTGACCACCAGCAGAACTTCTGGGTTGGCTTCCAGGATGCGCTCTGCCGAAAGGGTGACGTAGCCCCGAAAAGGCCCTTGGCTTTGCAAGGTAGCGGTGAGATTGTCCGCGCCAAAGCGTTCCAGCAGATCCCCGGCCCAGCTTTGCCGGTTGGGAGAAAGAATCGGCTGGGTGCCCACCAAGAGCAAGGTTTTGGGTCGAACGCGGGGCAGTTCCTGGGGCAAAAGGGATCCATACTGCCGCAGCAAGGGATCGGGATCCGCCCCCAAAGCAGCAGCCAGGGTGGCAATCGTCTCTTCCAAAGCAGCCCAACTGTCCACGCGGGTGAGGTAGGTGGGGATCCCCAGCTCCTGCAGCCGTTCTGCCAGAGCCTCGTGAAAGCCACTGGCCCCCACCACCCAGTCCGGTTGTAGGGCCACAAGCTGCTCCAGGTTGGGTTGGTTGCCCAGCCCCAGGCGGGTCAAGCCTTGGAAGCGGGGATCCTCCTCCAACAAACGACCGGCAGGGATCCCCACCAACCTATCGGGGGCCAAGCGATAGAGGATATCGGCAGTCAAGGTGGTGAGGCTGGCTACCCGACGAAAAGGACTCTGTCTCGCTGACAGGAGTGGCTCCTGAGGGATCCGACCTTGGGCTTGGGCCAAACGCCCCATTCCCCAGGCCCCCACGCTGGCCAGACCAAAGGCGAACAGTTGACGGCGAGAAAGACGAGACAGCATAGACAATCTGATACATTTACGCTGAACACTGCTGAACATCACTGTTCAACTATGCAGCGATAGCATTCTGTTTGTTTCCATTCGCGTTAGCGGGACGGAGTCCAAACAGAATGGCGGTATCCCGCAAAGCTTTGAGTAGAATACCCAAAGCGCAGTTTCCGTGTCGTCTTACTACCAATTTTCTGCTTTGCTTTGGCTACCATGTTGGCAGACTCGAAAGTAAACAGAAAGATCAACTGGTAGTAATCCGTACTGAACATATTATACATTATTTTCAGTATAGTTGAGCTTATTATTGACTAGAGTCATGCTCCAAAACAATTCCCAAACAGCAATCAATTGAGGGTGAACTGGATGGGCACCACCACCCAAGACTCGATGGGGGCGTTGTTTCTCAAGGCCGGGCTGAATTCCCACCGCTGCACCGCCTCCTGCGCTGCCCTATCCAGGGCGGGAAACCCACTGGAAGAGACGATCTCCACCTGCTGCACCTGCCCCTGGGCATTGACCTTGGCCCGCAGCAGCACCTGCCCCTGTTGGCCGAGACGGCGAGCTTGAGGAGGGTAGGGGGGCGGAGGATTGCGACCGGGGATCGGGCGGGCCAGGATGTCCGGCTGGGGGTTGGCAGCCACTGTCGGTGGGGAGGAACTGGGGGTGGCAGGTGTTGGGGCAGAGGAATGGGGTTGGGCTGCACCTATACCGCCAGGTGTCCCAGTTTCAGGATCCCTTGGCCCCAATCTGCTCTCGCTGCCGGGGGAAGGCGGAGCGGCGGCAGTCTTTACGCTGGAACGGATCCCTTGGATCAAGGGGGTAAAGCGGGGCAGAGGGGTGCTTGAGGTAACCGGGGCGGAGGTGAGTGGAGTCGCTGTAGAGGTGGGGGTAACCGCCGGAGTTGGGGTGGGCTGTTGTGGCGGAGGAGTGGGTTGCGGGGTGGCTGTCGGTAATGGGGTCAGTGGAGGAGTAGGGGTGGGTTCTGGCTTTGCCGTGGGAATGGGCGTAGGGGTCGGAGTTTGCAGGGCCAGCAAAGATTCAGCCTCCGGGATGGCTGGCATCTCGATCTCTTGGGGCACAGGCTCCGGTGGGGATAGATCGTCTGCAGGGGGCGATTCCGGGGCCGGGCCGGGCGGCTCTGCTGTTGGCTCTGGTGGGAGAGATTCTATGGATTCTGAATCCGGTTCGAGCAACTGTGGCTCGGGATCCTCCAGCAAAAGCGTGACTGGGATCCGGAGTTCTGCGTCTGATAAAGGCCGGGATCCCCACCAAGCCAGCCCCAGCAGCGCCATCAGGTGCAAGAGGAGGGAAATCAACCCCTCCCGGCGCAGCGGTCGGGGATCCCTGGCTCGCAGGTGGAGGACGGTCCCCGGCGGATCTTCCCCCTCCTGGCAAGCTGTCCAGAGGGCAGCCCAGCTATAGCCGGCCACCCAAGCCTCTTGCAGCAGCTCCTCGGCACACTCCAGCCAGCCGCTCTCTCTTGCGCCAGCCCAAAGCCACAACGCCAACCAAGCCAGCCCCGCCTCCCAGGCCATGCCCGCCTGCTGCCAATACCACCCCTGCAGTCGCCACAAAAGCTGGGGACAGGACTTCCGAAGAAGAGAGAGGGATCCCTTGGGGGTGCGGGCAGGTGGCTCGGCAAGCATCGGTTAGAGCAGGATCCAGAGTAAACACGGCCTCAGGTCTTGGCCCCTAAAACCGGGTGGAAAAACTGAGCGCAGCATGCCGTCCCGGCTGGGCCCGCCGTTCCACTTCAGGGCCGACAAAGAGAGAGCGGGTTTCGGAGTAGAGAAAATACTTTTCATCAAAGAGATTGAACACCCCGAAATTCAATTGCCAGTTGTCGTCCAGGTTGTAGTAGCCCAGCAGATCCACCACGGTGTAGCCCTTGGGCACAAACGGAATTTGAGGTGGAGCGTTGGGGTTCGGTTGCACTACCTCCCGTTGCGGGTCGCGGGGATCCGCCACCAGCGTGGCCACCAACCTGGCTCCCCAGATCTGGCTGGGATCGTCGTAGTGCAGTCCCAGTACTGCCGTCAGTGGCTCAATGGAAAGGAGGGGTTTGTTTTCGGTGAGGTTATCCCCCACCGCCCAGGCAAAGCTGCCATTGAGGCTCCAGCCGGTCAAATCGGGGCTGAAGAAGTACTGCCCGGTGGCTTCTACACCATAGATGCGGGCCCGACTGACGTTCTGGCTCTGAAAGAGAGTCACCGGTGGAGGTGGCGGGCTCCCTGGCGGGCCGGGGGGTGAAGGCTCGGATCCCACCTCCCGGAAAGCCTCGATAAAGTCGTTGTAGGTGTTGTAGTAGGCGGCCAAGCTAAAGCTGGCCTGGGGGTAGATCCCCCGCAACCCCACTTCAAAGCCTTGGCTGGTTTCCGGTCGCAAGTTGGGATTGGAAAGGGTGCGGTAGCGGAAGAAGGGGCTGACCAGGTTGGTGAAGCCGCTGTTGATTTCGTTGTACTGAGGGGCCCGAAAACCGGTGTTGTACTGGGCCGTAAAGGTGAGGTTGGGATTAATCCTCCACACCAGGCCCACCTTGGGAGAAATGGCATCGGCAAACAGGCTGGCGGCTTCTGCCCCACTTTTCAAGAAGGCTTCGTCAGGGCTGGGGGTGAGGCGGTAGGTGTCGTAGCGGATGCCGGGGATGAGGGTAAAGTTGCCGCCCCCAAAGTCGATCTCATCTTGCAAATACAGCCCAAAGCGCACGGTATCGGAGTCGGGAAAATCTTTGGTGGGAAAAGTGTCCGGGGGGATGTTTTGGGTGACTGCCCCGGTCAGCAGGTTGGTTTGGAAGCGGTTGCGGGGACGTTCGTTGCGGGTGGTGGAGATCTCCATTCCATACACCAAGCGGTGGGAGAGATCCCCGGTTTGGAAGCGGCTCTGGGCCTGTACGCTGGCTCCCAGAATGTTGCTGACCAGCTCGTTGAAGGTATCCCGACGCACAGGCACGGGCCGATCTTGTACCGTGAGGGTGCGTTCTTCCACGCTGGGCTCCTGGGTGCGGGCCGGCTGGTAGTAGATCTGGACGGTGGCCAGCTCAAAAGCGGGGGTATCGGGGTTGGCGTAGCGATATTCCAAGCTGAGGCGGCTGCGCTCGGTCTCAATGGTCTCCCTGAAAAAGCGGATGCCGGGATCCAGGTTGCGGGGCGAAAAGGTGGTGGTGGTGCGGTTGTTGAAGTATTCCGCCGTCAGGGTGAGGCTGTCAAAGGGACTGAAGCGATAGACCAGCTTGGCCAGAACATTGTCTCCCTCCACCGTCTGCCGATCCTTGAAACTGGGATCCGCCTGGATATCCGGCTCTCTGGCGTCGCGGCGAGTGTAGATGAGCAGGGCCTCCAAGTTATCCTGCCGACCCGCCAAGCTGAGGGTGTTGACGTACCCTTGGTTTTTGCTGTCGTACTGGCTGGACAGGCCCACATGGCTGTCCCGTTCCCCCAGCAGATTGGCTGGATCCAGGGTGGTATAGGTCACCACACCCCCCAGCGCGTCGCTGCCGTAGAGGGTGGAGGCGGGGCCGCGGATAATTTCTACAGTTTTCAGGGTCTCCAGCTCAAAGGTATCCCGGCCAATGGTGAAGGGGCCGAAGGAAAATCGCTCCGGCTGGCGGATCCCATCCACCTGGATCAACACCCGGTTGGCGTCGAGGCCGCGGATGTTGAAGTCCTGCAGGCCGTAGCGAACGCTGCGCCGCACGCTCACCCCCGGCTCGTAGCGCACCAGATCCTGAATGTTTTGAACCAGCTCCCGCCGCAACCGCTCCCGGTCGATGACGGTAATGCTGGCGGGCGAGTCGGCCAAGGTGCGCTCGGTGCGAGTACCGGTTACGGTGACCTGTTGCAGGTTAAAGATCGGCGTGCCTTCCTGCTGGAGAGCCCGAAGTTCGGCCTGTAGCCGCTCCACCTCTGCCTGATCCCCCCGCTGGCGGGCAGCTTCGATTTGCGCCTCCAGCTCCCTAATCTGCTCTGGCAGGGTGGTCGGTGCAGGGGTGGCCTGGGCCAACAGCGGCGGAGTTGTCGAATCAGGGATCCGGGCATTGGGCTGAGCCTGGGACAGGGATCCCCAGCCCACTCCCAAACTCAACCCCAAACTCACCACCCGCCACCAACGACCGTTCACGCGCATAACCTCTCATGCTCCTCGAAATCCACCCCAGGAAAAACTCACTGCAAAACCGGACAAACCCTCCCTCAGCACCCTGACACCGGCAGGGAGAGGAGCCTTGCTGCCGCTGGAGCTGTGCTGCGCAGGGGGCAAAGCTGTGGCCCTACCGGAGTCGAGATCCACTCCACCTCCAGGCCAAACACCTGTCGCACCTGGCTGGGGGTCAACACCGCCAAGGGAGACCCCAGGGCCTGCATCTGGCCGGATCCCAGCAGAGCCACCCGCCGGCTGTAGCGAATGGCCAAGTTCAAGTCGTGCAGCACGGTCACCACCGTCAGCCCCTGCTCCTGTTGCAAGCGCTGCAACAGCTCCAGCAGCTCCAGTTGGTGGCGCAGATCCAAAAAGGTGGTGGGCTCATCCAACAGCAGCACCTGCGGCTCCTGCACCAAAGCCAGCGCCAGAAAAGCCCGTTGCCGCTCGCCCCCCGAGAGGGTTTCCACCCGCCGCAGGGCCAGGGATCCCAATCCCGTCTGCTCCAGAGCCCACTCCACCCGCTGCCGATCCGCCCGCGTCAACTGCCACGCCCACCAGGGCTGGTGGGGAGACCGCCCCAAACTCACCAGTTGCCGCACCGTCAGCCCTACCGGGATCTGCGGCTGCTGGGGCAAAAGGGACAACTGCCGTGCCGCCTGTTGGGGGGTGAGCTGCCGGTGCAGATCCCGACCGTCCAGGTACACGCGCCCAGCTTGGGGAATCAGAACCCGACTCAACAGCCGCAGCACCGTCGATTTGCCCGAACCATTGGGGCCGACAATGCTCAGCCATTCCCCCTGTTGCACGCTGAAGCTCACCTGTCGCACCACCGTCCGGGATCCGTAGCCCCCGCTCAAGTCCTCGACCTGCAGGATGGGCTCTCTCATCGCCCCGCCCCCTGCTGCCGCAGCAGCCAGCCGAAAAAGGGAGCCCCCATCACAGCGGTGACAATCCCCACCGGCAGCTCTATCGGGCCCAAACGGCTCAGGATGTCGGCACCGCTCAGCAGGGTCGCCCCTGCCAAGGCAGAAAGGGGCAACAGCCAGCGGTAATCGGATCCCACCCCCTGCCGCACCATGTGGGGCACCACCAAACCGACAAAGCCGATCAACCCCCCCACACTGACGGCGGTTGCCGCCAGCCAAGCCGCCACCAGACCAATCACCACCCGCGTCCGCGCCAGAGGGATCCCCAAGCTCACCGCCATCTCTTCTCCCAGGCCCAGCAGGTTCAAAGCCCGCGCCTGCGCCCAGCCCAGCCCCAGCCCGACCAGGATGTACACCCCGGCCACCCGCACCTCCGGCCAGCCCCGCCCGCTCAAGCTGCCGATCAACCAGGTGAGAGCCACCTGCACCCGGTCATCTGCCATCAACAACAAGGTGGAGCTAATGGCCCCAAACAGGGCGCTGACGGCCACCCCCGCCAAGATCAGCCGCTCCACCGCCAGTCCCGAGGGAGTACGCGCCAACCCGTACACCAACACGGTAGTCAGCACCCCGCCCACCCAAGCGGCCAGGGGCACCCAAGCCGTCCACTCTCCCAAGGTGAGCAACCCCACCGCCGCCAGGCCCGCCCCCGCCGAAATGCCCAGCAGGTAGGGATCCGCCAGCCCATTGCCCAGCATCCCCTGCAACAGGGCCCCTGCCATCCCCAGAGCCGCCCCCAGCAACTGGGCCAAGAGCGCCCGCGGCAGCCGCAACTGCCAAACAATCGTCTGCCGAATGGGATCCCCCTGCCCCCACAGGGCTTGCCAGAGTTCTGGGAAAGTCATGGGAACGGATCCCAAAGCAATCGAGACCAAAAGTACTAGGAAAATGAAACTCAATAGCAAACAGGTCAAACCGATTGGCGAGAGCAGCCGCTTTCTTTGCCCCCAGCCTCTGCCCCCCTCAACCTCTGTATACGGACACTCGCGATCGACCAGCACCGGGAAAACCTCTCGAGCTTTGCCCAGGAAGAGAGCCTTCTGAGGCCAAGAAACCCCCTCCGCCCGCAAGGGCGGGATGGAAAACTCAGCCAAGTTGGCCAGGCCTCCCTCCCGAGCTTTATTGAAAGTCAAACTCAACAAAACGTAGTCGCTAGAATAGCAAGGCTTCTTGGATGTTGCAAGTCAGTTTCAATAGCTTGTGCTTAAATTTCTCCCTCTTGCGCTTCAGGGCTTTTGGACAAGACCGGGCAGCGCCTCTGCCCAGCCATTCAGACTTACCTCAGGGGGGATCCAACTACCCTGAGCGAGGTCATGGCAACCAACCGCGAAATGGGAATCAGGGGAGAAGGGCTGGGGAAACGTCTCAAACTTCATCTAGACCTGGATCTAGAATGGCCCAAGCTGGTCGGCCCGAGTTGGCTAGACTCCGAACCTTCAGCCCATTGCTTGCCCACGTTTTGATGCCATGAGTTCTTCCGCCGAGCCTACTTGGGATGCCTTAGAGGTGGATCCCACCCTGCTCACCCCCATGATGCAGCACTATGTGGAGCTGAAGCGGCAGTATCCCCACGCCATCTTGCTCTACCGCCTGGGGGATTTCTACGAGATGTTCTTCCAGGACGCCCAGCGGGTGTCGCGGGAGCTGGAGCTGGTGCTCACCGGGCGGGAAGCAGGGGCCATAGGGCGGGTGCCCATGTGCGGGATCCCTTACCATGCTTTCGACCGCTACGCTGCCCAGTTGGTGGCCAAAGGCTATGCCCTGGCCGTCTGCGACCAGATGGAGCCGGCAGATCAGGCCAAGGGCTTGGTGCGGCGGGAAGTGACGCGGGTGATCACCCCTGGCACCGTCCTCGAAGAGGAGCTGCTGCAGGCGCGGCAAAACAACTACCTGGCAGCCGTCGTGCGGCTCAAAGGATCGAAGCAGGCTCCCTGCCGCTGGGGCCTAGCCTATGCGGATATCTCCACCGGCGAGTTCTGGGTGTGTCAGAGCGAGGGGCAAGAGCAGCTAGAACAGGAGCTGGCCCGGCTGCAGCCGGCGGAGATCCTGCTGCCCACCGAGGAAGGGCTGGGCCTGGGCTTAATTCGGCCTGGGGATCCCCAAGCTCCCCTGGGCCTGCCCGGCCAGTACACCTATACCCTGCGCCCGGCGGAGCCCTTTGAGCTGGCGGTGGCGCGAGAAAACTTGCTACAGACCTATGGCCTGCGCTCTTTGGAGGGCTTGGGCTGCA
The DNA here is from genome assembly GCF_054059035.1 of Thermostichus sp. MS-CIW-36. Lineage (NCBI taxonomy): Bacteria > Bacillati > Cyanobacteriota > Cyanophyceae > Thermostichales > Thermostichaceae > Thermostichus > Thermostichus sp. MS-CIW-36. The sequence goes on along the minus strand of NZ_JBSSBR010000002.1, from coordinate 170,728 downwards.
AGGGGCTGCCCCTGGCAATTCGGGCGGCGGGAGGGCTCTTGCACTACCTGGAGGAGACGCAAAAGAACCTGGTGCAGCCTTCTCCCCAGGGGGGCCACCCCCTCCTACGTCCCCCTCGCACCTACCAGTTGACGGATTACCTCATCTTGGATGCCCAAACCCGGCGTAACTTGGAGCTCACCCAGACCATCCGAGAGGGATCCTTTGTCGGATCCCTGCTCTGGGTGCTGGATCACAGCCGTACAGCCATGGGGGGGCGCACTTTGCGGCGCTGGTTGCTGCAGCCTTTGCGGGATCTAGAGCAAATCCGCCTTCGCCAAGACACCATCCAAGAGCTTTTGGAAAACCCTTCTCTGCGGGCCCGCCTGGGATCCCTTCTGGACTCTCTGTACGACCTGGAGCGGCTGGCCAACCGCGTCGGATCGGGCACCGCCAACCCGCGCGAGATGGTGGCCTTGGGATCCTCCTTGGGCAAACTGCCCCAGTTGGCCGAGCTGGTGGGGGAAGCCAAGACTCCCCTCTTGCAAAGCCTGCAACAGGTGGATCCCGCCCTGGTTGAGCTGGGCCAACGCATCGAGCACACCCTCCTGCCCTCCCCTCCCCCTGTGCTCACCGAGGGGGGCCTCATCCGAGCCGGCGTGGATCCCGAGCTGGACAGGCTGCGGCAGCAGGTGGAGCAAGACCGCCAGTGGGTTGCCCAGTTGGAAAAAAGCGAGCGCGACCGCACTGGGATCCCCACTCTCAAGGTGGGCTTCAACAAGGCCTTCGGCTACTACCTCAGCATCAGCCGTGCCAAGGCCCACCAAGTCCCCAAAGAGTACATCCGCAAGCAAACCCTGACCAACGAAGAGCGGTTTATTACCCCCGAGCTCAAAGAAAAAGAGGCCCGCATCCTCACAGCCCAAACCGGCATCAACCAGCGGGAATACGAGCTGTTTGTGCAGTTGCGCCAAGAGGCAGGATCCCGGGCCGAAGCCATCCGCCAAGTGGCCCAGACCCTGGCTGCCGTCGATGCTCTGTTTGGCCTGGCGGAAGTGGCAGTGCAGCAGGGATACACCCGTCCCCTCCTCACAACAGACCGCCGGCTGATCATCGAGGAGGGTCGCCACCCGGTGGTGGAAAAATCCCTGCCCCAGGGCCTCTTCGTGCCCAATTCGGTGCAACTGGGATCCCCCCACGGCCCCGATTTGATCGTCCTCACCGGGCCCAACATGTCCGGCAAGTCCACTTACCTGCGGCAAATTGGGCTCATCCAAATCCTGGCCCAGATGGGCAGCTTTGTCCCCGCGCGGCGGGCAGAGTTGGGCCTCTGCGACCGCGTATTTACCCGCATTGGCGCTGTGGACGATCTGGCTACCGGCCAGTCCACCTTCATGGTGGAAATGAACGAGACCGCCAACATCCTCAACCACGCCGGCGAGCGCTCCTTGGTGCTGCTGGACGAGATTGGCCGAGGCACCGCTACCTTCGATGGCCTTTCCATTGCCTGGGCGGTGGCGGAATACCTGGCCACTCAGGTGCGCGCCCGTACGGTCTTTGCCACCCACTACCACGAGCTCAACCAACTGGAGACCTTGCTGCCCAACGTGGCCAACTTTCAGGTGGTGGTCAAGGAATTGCAAGATCGCATCATCTTCTTGCACCAGGTACAGCCTGGGGGGGCAGATCGCTCCTATGGCATCGAGGTGGGACGCATGGCTGGCCTGCCGCAGCCGGTAATCCAGCGGGCCGAACAGGTGCTGGCCTTGGTGGAAAAACACAGCCGCATCGGCCTGGGCTTGAGAAACCAAGGGAAAAGCCGCCTCGCCCAAAAGAACTCCAAAAAAGAGCCCGCTCCCAATGGGATCCCCGACCCTGCCGTTGGGGATCAACTGTCTTTGATCCCAGCACCTCTCTTTCCCGATTAGCCTTAGACTCCCCTACCCCTAATCCAGATCCCGTTCTTGCAACCCCAGGGCTGCAGCCAGCCCATCCAGCTCATCCCGATGCCCCTCCACCCACAGGTGGGATCCAGAAGCCGTTGGCGTTCGTTCCCAGGACGAGAGCGGGACAGAGTCCTCGTCGGCTTCCTGCAGTTTCAGGCGGATTTGTTCCGGGCGTTGGTTGCGCTGCCGGTAGTACCAACCCGCCCAAGGAGAAGCCAGCACCACCATCCAGGGCCAAGCTCCCCACCCCGGCTCAAGGGTCTGCAGCACCAAGGCCAAACAGGCCAGTCCCGTCCCCGCCAGCCCCGTCAAAAAAAGGGCCAGCCCCACGCTAGCCTGACCCTGCCCTGCAAAGGTGGCGATCCCCTCGGCATCGGCGGACTGGAGACGATAGCCGCGCCCTTCCAAGTGCTCTCGCAGAGCGGATCCCATTTCTTCCAGGCTGCGACTGCTAAAGTAGAGGCGACTCTCCACGCGATCCTTGCCTGCAGCTCGCAGAAAAAAGAATAGACCGATGGCCAATAGAGTCGTCAATGCCAAGGTTGAAACCTTTTCCCCCGTCAGCGGGGCTATGGCCAACCCAAGTGCCTGAGCAGAGCCCAGTCTGCCCAGAGGAAGGGGGTTGACCTGTTCGGGGAGTCTGGCTCCCCCACAGCTGGGTGGGATAGGTGAATGGGAACAGTTCATCGAATAGAATCGAATAGATTGGAATAGGCAAAGCAATTTACACGCTACCTTTGAAGTTTAGACCCTCTAGGATGGATGGGTTACTTCCCCCAAGGACGAGCTGCTGGGTTCACCCTGAGGGCAATACGCTTTTTCGCAGTGGCGGTGACGGTTGAACTGGGGGGATCCTACGCTGGCTCTCATGTCTCTGGGCTGAGAAATGCAACTATAATTAATTTATGATAAGGGGCTCACGCTCTCCGTGTGACCCCTCCGCTGCTACTTCAGCCTTTCCCTATGGGGCATGGGCAGGAGGTCGGGTTGAGGAAGAGGTCAATGTGTGATTTTCCTCCGAATGCCGCAAGGCGTTGAGCAAAGGGGAACACTTAAGCTTAACCCGCTCCACATCGTTTACCATCCCTCTCTCAGCCCACCGGACTGTCCACCCCTGTCGCTACATCAGCAACACCCTACATGTCTAACTACGAACCTGAACTCAACGACATTTTGTTGGATGGCCCCGCCGATCTCCTCGATGCTGCCGAAGAAGCAGAGGTGGATCTGGCCGATGGCGAGTTTCTGGAAGAGGAGCCAACCCGCCGCTCCACCGATCTGGTGCGTCTCTATTTACAAGAGATTGGTCGTGTTCCTCTGTTGGGGCGCGATGAAGAGGTGGCCCTGGCCCAAAAAGTCCAAGACTACATGAAGCTCTTGGATTTGCGCCTGCGCCTGCAGAAAGAGTTGGGACGGGATCCCACTCTTGCGGAATGGGTGGCCAAGGCCAACCAGTACCCCGAGTGGGCGCAACTGACCCCTGAAAAGCTGCAGCAGGTTCAGCGAATTGGCAAGCGTGCCAAAGAGCACATGATCAAGGCCAACCTGCGCCTGGTGGTGTCGGTGGCGAAAAAATACCAAAACCGCGGCTTGGAGCTGCTGGATCTGATCCAAGAGGGTACGCTGGGCCTGGAGCGAGCGGTGGAAAAGTTTGACCCGAAAAAGGGATACCGCTTCAGCACCTACGCCTACTGGTGGATCCGGCAGGGCATTACCCGTGCCATTGCCACCCAAAGCCGTACCATTCGCCTGCCCGTCCACATCACCGAGAAGCTGAACAAGATCAAAAAAGCGCAGCGCAAGCTCTCCCAGGAAAAGGGCCGTACTCCCACCATCGAAGACATCGCCTCCGAGTTGGAGATGACGCCGCCTCAAGTACGCGAGCTGTTGGTACGGGTGCCCCGCTCGGTTTCTCTGGAAACCAAGGTGGGCAAAGACAAGGACACCGAACTGGGGGATTTGCTGGAAACTGACGACATTTCTCCAGAAGAGACCATGATGCGGGAAGCCCTGCATCGCGATCTACAGCAGTTGCTCTCGGATCTCACCAGCCGCGAGCGGGATGTGATCCGCATGCGTTTCGGCTTGGGGGATGGGCGCACCTATTCGCTGGCGGAAATCGGTCGCGCCTTGGATCTGTCGCGGGAACGGGTGCGGCAAATTGAGGCCAAAGCTCTGCAGAAGTTGCGTCAGCCGAAGCGACGCAACCGCGTGCGAGATTACCTGGAAGCTATCAGCTAGTTCCGGCTTGCCCACTGGCTCCCCCAGCGTCCTACCCGTTTCCGCAGTCGGGCTGCTGCCCACTCCACTTCTGGGATCCGCAGGTAGAGAGCTCCGGCGGCGAACAAGCTTAGACCTAAACCCGCGGCCAGCCCGGCCCAAATGATGGCGGTGAGCAGGGGAGACCCCACAATCTCGTAGGAGCGCAGTTGGGTCCACAGCCAATGGCTGAGCCCCCCGGCCAAGACGGTGATCCCCAGCAACGGCAGCAGGGCTTGTCCCATCTCCTGCCAAGGGATCCCCGGCAGGTGCCGGTGCAGCCGGATTCCCAAACCGATCAGCGCCACCAGATTAACCCCCGCCGTGGCCAAGGCAATGCCCGGCGCTCCAAAAGCCTGCAAAAATAGAAAGTCCAGTAGGGCATTCAGGCCAATGGCCATGCTGCTGATGCGCAGAGGCGTAGCCCCATCCTCCAGGGCATAGAAGATCCGCACCAGCACATCCCGCAGCAGGTAACCGGTCATCCCCAGACCATAGGCCATGAGCAGGGCTGCCACCTCTTGTGTCACCTCCGGCGTAAAGCGCCCCCGCTGGTAGGCGACTTGGACAATGGGCTCGGCCAAAGCCACCAACAGCATCGACAGGGGCAGGGTCACAATTGCCGTAAGCATCAGCCCTTGGCGGATACGCTGGCGCAGCTCCGGCCAACGGGATCCATCCCCTGCCAACTGGGCATAGAGAGGCATCAAGGGCACCAGCACCATGTTGGAGAGGATCCCCAGCGGCGTTTGTACCAGAAGCTGGGCATATCCCAAGTTGCCGATGGTGCGATCCCCAGGTACGAAAGAGGCAAAAAACAGATCCACATAAACATTGATGTGGATCATCCCGGAGGAGATCACCGCCGGCAACATCAGCAAGCCCACCGCCCGTACCTGCGGGGATCCCCACTCAAAGCGCAGGCGCGGTCGCCCCAGCCCTAACCGCATCTGGAGCGGAACTTGGGCCAACCATTGGGCAATGGCCCCGATGAGCACGCCCCAGGCCAGCAAAGTTGGGATCCCCGTCCATCCCAGCGTGACCAGGATCCCGATCACCGCCAAGCTGGAGATCAGCGGGCTAAGGGCAGGCAAGGCATAGTGTTCGGCAGCATTCAGCGCTCCAAAGCCGATGCCAATCCACCCCGAGAGCAAGGCCAAAGGGGCCATGATCCGCAGTTGCGCAGCGGCCAGAGCATGGACTTCGGGGCTGGCTCCCGGCGCATTCAGGCGCACCACCCAGTCCGCTCCCCACCAAAGGCCCAAGCTGACCAGCAGGAGCAGGCAGCCTACCAAGGTGGAAATGGATTCCAGCCAGGCAGCCGCATCCTCCCTGTCCCGATCCCGCTGCTTTTTGAGGACACTGACGATGGCGCTGTGAAAAGGGCCGTTGATCCCTCCCAGCAGAATCAACAGAAAACCGGGCAGGATGTAGGCTACCCCGAAGGCGCTGTACTCCGGCCCCGAGCCATACACTGCTGCAATCAAAGCTTGGCGAATAAAGCCTATGCCCTTACTGAGCAAGGTCGCCCCGGCCACCAAGCCCGCCACCGACATCAACGAACGGGATGGCCCTGCTGAAGGAGATCCCCCAGGGATCTCTTCCTGAGTGGCAGACTCCTCCATTACCTTGTGTCCTGCACCCCAACCACTGCCTCAACAACACAACAAACTGATCCCGGATCCCTCTTTGAATCCCAGGAGCCGCTTCCCATTATCGGGAATATCGAACCCTTCTGGGCAATTGTCGGGCATTAGCTGGATCCCTTGGGCAGGCAGCGAGCTTGTCAGGCCAACAGTTGCCGTTCCTGTGCCAGGTGCTGCAACAAATGCTCATCCCCCCGGTCGCGTCAGCGGGACGGCGTCCTTTGGGTTTCCTCGACCAAGGTCATGAAGTGCTTCCGAGAGGAGACAGCCGCTGCCGGGATCCCTTGCACCTCAGGGATCCTTGCTGTTGCCCTTGCTCCAAAACTGAGGGCGGCACCTCGATACGGGAAGGCAAAAGACTGAGGCAGTGCTACAGCCACGGAGCCCAACCCTGGTGCCGAGCGGACAGATTCTGACGGCTTTGAATCGCTGCAGAGGGATGCACAAACTCATGGGCAATGCCTTGATAGGTCAGTTGCAAAGGACTCCGTCCCGCTAATGTGAACAGCAAGGGCCCAGAAGCACCACCGCTCACAGCAGCTCGTCGATCAGCCGGAGCACCTGGTGCAGCTCAGCACCGGGGATCCTTTGATGTTGTTCCAGGTTGATCTCCACCAACTGTTTGAGGGCGAGGAGCTTCAGGTTGACCTCCACCGCCGCCACCGCAATGGCTTGTGCTGCCGGCAAATAGCCACTGGCCCCCAAATCCAAAAGGGCAGCCCGCCGCAGATGGATGTTGTCGTGATCCAACACCGACAGCAGGCGCTGAGCAAAAGTCGGATCCCCGGTGAGACGATAGCAGGCCCGTGCCGCCGCACATTGCAAGCGAATGGAAGTGTGCTCTAGGTAAGGACGAATTGGCTCCAGGGCAGCAGCCACCTGCAGTTGTCCAAGAGCCTCGATAATGGCCTCTAGGGCGGCTTGGGCTTCCGTCTGCAGTCCTCGCTCCACAAAGCGCAGCCCTTCTAGCAAAGCGGATCCCAGCTTTTCCACTTCGTCGGGATCCCTGTTGAGGTTGTTGGCAAGGGCAATCTCAACCAGTGCCTGGGCAGCCGCTGCCACCACTTGGCCATCAGAGCAAGACAAAGCCGCCTTCAGGGGAGGGATCCCGGCGAGGGATCCCAGTTTACCCAAAGCACGAGCAGCGTTGCGCCGCAGCGGATATCCCCCTTGAGCGGTGCGATCCGTTTCATCGGCCAGGGCCTCGATCAGGGCAGGGATCCCTTCGGCAATGCGCATGCGCCCCAGCCACCAAGCCGCATAGTAGCGTTCCCCCGGATCCCCGTGGCGCAGCTTGGCGATTTGTCCAGCCGGGGTGAGATCCACCGACGGATTGGGATCCAGAGGAACAGCAGTGGTCATGGAATCGACAACGGAGAAGACACCGAGAAGGGATCAAGCGCTGCGGACACTGACGATCTTGGCGCCCGATTTGAGCAACCGCTGCATTGTCGCCGACAGTTGATCGGCAGAGACGAAAATCTGCTGGTTGGATTTGCGCACTCGGCTGGAAGTGGCCAGCGCCGAAGGCGGATTCAGCAGTCGGGTCACTTCCACACAGAACATGCGATCCGACTGGCCCGTTGGCGGCCCCAGGTGTTTGGAAATGGGGCTGGGCGGCAGCAGCCCCCGCACCCCAATGCGGCGAATGGCCGGGGTAAACCCGGTGGCCAAAGGCATCATCAGACGGGGTCTGGGCCCTTGGGAGCGGTCGTTGTTGGCGTAGCCCCCGTAGAGGGCGAAGAGATTGGTAAAGTCGCGGGTGGAATGGGCCTTGCGGTATTCAAACCCACGCGGGTAGGGGACGATGTTGTCTCCAAAAGCTTCTAGGTATTCTGGGCTGTCGATGTAGGAATCGATCTCCGCGCTGTGGCCGCCAGATTGGTAGATGTCCAAATGGCGGGCGATGTCTTTGGGGCTGGTGGGAGCGCGTCCCAGCAGATGCTTGAAATTGAGCTCGATGGCCCGGGTTTGCGAGTTGGGGTAGAAAAACCGCTTTTTGTAGGCTTCGGACTTGGCGATCCATCGCACAAACTCCCGCACCGTCAGGCTGCCCTGGCGCAGCAGCGATTCCGCACTGGCTAGCTCCTTCCTATCGGCCCCAAACAAATGGTCGTTGCCCAGCACCTGACGGTAGATGGCCCGCAGCACCGCATTGAGCTGATCCTGGCTGGCGTTGGGGCGCAACTCCAGTGGGGTGGTCTCCGTAATGCCCCGGATCCCCATCCGGCTTGCCGCTGTGATTGCACTCATGCTAATTCCCCCGATTGAACTGAATGGACACAGATTGAGAACAAGCTTGCGTTTAGGGTCATTTCGATTCAAGCTAGGACATTGCACCCACACCTAAAGTGTTGGTTGCGTCGTCGCGTCGGCGTTGCGGAGCAATAATGCAGGGGGCCAAAAGGCTTTTCAAGGACTCCGTCCCGCTGGCGCGATCAATAGCCCAGGCGTCTCACCCTAGCCTGAAACGACTGTAGAAATCGAAAACTAAAATTAGAAATCAAAAATCGGCAGCCCCAAGCTGCAGAAGAGCAACAGTGGCGCCTTCCTATTGGGGAGACTGATCCGCAAACCCACGTGGTCAAACGTATCTCTCCGCAACGTAGCAGGCTCACCACCGTTGCCCTCAACAACCTTCCCTCGCCATCCCCCCTGGTTTATGGGATGAGCCAACTGGCTAGCCGGCGTCGCCCTTTTAGAGGGATCCCAAGCCAAGGGTTTAGCTGAGCGCGTTGATGGCGTAGTCGATGTAGGTGTTGGCCTCGGTGGCCGCTTGCCCGGTCAGGCCGTGGTTGGCTTTGATGTAGCGCAGGGCTTCGATGAACCAACTGGGGGAGAGTTCAAAAGCGGCGTTGATTTCGCGGATCCCGGCCAACTGATACTCGTCCAGAGGACCGGTGCCACCGGCTACCAAGCAGTAGGTGATGTAGCGCAGGTAGTGGCGCACGTCGCGGGCGCACTTGTCCTTGCCAGCTTGGGTGTGGCACTGCCCACCGGGTTGGGTGGTGTAGGGGAACTTGGCGTAAACCGCTTCGGTGGCACCGCGCACCAGCTCGTCGGCACGGCTGCTCAGAACTCGGGCGGCTTCCATGCTGGCGGCAGCCCGCTGAAAACGGCCATTGATGGCCTGCAATTCGCTGTTGCTCAGGTAGCGCCCTTGGCTGTCGGCAGTGGCGATGGCGTCAACAATTGGGGTTTGCATGATTCAAAACGCTCCTTTACTTAACTCAAGCTCAATGCAAAAAACAAAGCAAAAGATTCAAAGTCTCAACTGCAAAATCGCTGCAAAACAGGTTACTTTTCCAGGGATCCCCTGCTAGCCTGAGTTGCCTCAGATTTGAGAGAGGGTCTTCATAACTGGATCCGAACACAACAGAAACTTCAGCCCAAAGGGGATCAAACCACAGCAGCAGCAGCGCGATCGAAGTAGGATTCGATTTCGGCAATCAGAGCGCTGCAGTCCCCCCGGGTGATGCCGTTGGGGTCGTTTACCACCGCCACCGCAGCCTTTTTCATCTTTTGGATGCCGTTGGCCACCGAGCTACCGGGGGTGCCCAAGGCTTGATAGGTTTCCCGCAGGCCGTTCAGGCAGCGCTCGTTCAGCACACTGGCGTCTCCGGCTGCCACGGCGTAGGTGATGTAGCGGAGAATAATGTCCATGTCCCGCATACAGGCGGCTACGTTACGACTGGGGTAGGCAGGGCCACCGGGAGCGTTCAAATTGGGCTCCTCGGCAAACAACTGACGGATGGCATCGGTCACGATCTTGGAGGCATTGCTGGTGAGGCGGTTCACAGCGTCCAAACGCTTGTTCCCCTCGGCAATTACCTGCTGGAGAGCGGCAAACTCGTTCTCTCCCAAAAAAGCGCCTTTGGAGTCAGCTTGTGCAACCACTTTGCCAAATACATCGTTCATGGTTTTGAATCTCCCTAGCAAAAGTAAAAGAGGTTATGAATCCACATTCCCTGCAGCGGACAAGAGAGCACCTGCCGGCCAGGAATGCAACACTGCTTGGATCCCCAGTGCCGAGAGGTGCTGTTTAACTCACAGAACCGCCGACGGGATCGAAGCCGATAGAACCAAGATGAGCAAGCGAAGCTCGCCCCCAGAGCCAGGCCACCATCTACGGGATCGGACTTGGACAAGAAGCCTCAGCCGCTGCTGGCAACCTCAACTGGCAGACGAGAAGAAGCTGGCTCGCCTTGCTTCCAGTCTTTTTCTACCGCGAAGGCAAGAAGCGATGAAATCAAAAAATGTAAATCGGCTTTACCTCGCGCAAAAGGTCTTAGATCGGTTTCCAACCTGCTTCCCATCTCGGATCCCAGGCTGTTCTCCCTGTCCTTCGCGGGAGTAGTTTTTTACAAAAGAGAATGTTTCTTTGCCTAGCTTTACAACATGAACAAAGATGTCAGCCCCGATCGCGGCTTTGCAGCTTGCAAGGGATCCATTTTCAGTATCGGAGCGAACATTCTCATAAAGGATACATAATTTAACACTTGCTGCAATCCTCGGTCGGGCCTGAGGTTGGGGCAAAATCTGAGAAGGTTCTCTTCGATTCCCTAAGATTTTCGGTACACACCTTTTACAGAAGTTCTGGATGCCCGCTTATGCCTATTGGGTTGGATCGCACTCCTTCCCCGGAGCTGCTGCAGATGGCGCGTTGGCTGGCAGGAGACTTCAGCAACCAAGAGCAAGCCTGGGAAAATCCACCGTTTTTCGCCCAGATCCGGGTGGCCTATCGCCCCTTGCCGGCCCACGTTTTGGGCGGGATCGGCTTTTATGTGGAGCAAGCCTACAGTGGCCATTTGGAAGATCCCTATCGGCAGGCGGTGGTGGAGTTGACTCAGGCAAGCGCTGGGATCCTGATTCGCAACTATCGCCCTTTGGAGCCGCAGCGGTGGCGGGGCTGTGCTCGGGAAAGGGCAGACCAACTGAGTCAACTGCAGGCTGCCGATCTGGCCTATCTAGAGGGGTGTGATGTGCAGGTGAAGAGGCAGGGATCCCTCTTTGTCGGCGTGACGGAGCCGGGGTGCCGGTGTTGCGTGGTGCGCAACGGCCAAACCACTTATCTGCAGACCACCTTGCACCTGAGCGAGAGCGAGTTTTGCAGCCATGACCGAGGGATGGATCCCATCACCCACCAGCAGGTTTGGGGGGCCCTGGCGGGCGCTTTTCGCTTCCAAAAGGTAGTCGATTGGCAGGCGGAGCTAATGCTGTAGGCTGCAGCCCATCCAGCCCCACAACTCCACAGTTGACGACGGTATTGCGCACTCTCCCTCAGTCGGCCTTGTGTACACTGTCTTTGGCCGGGATCCAATATTGCCGCGCGATGCTTCCGGGTTCGAGCATGCTGGCAATGGGAATGTTCTTTGCCGCTTGCAGACAGGATACGCTCCTTATCGGCTTAGTGTGGGTGTTCAATGCAGGTGAGGTCAAGCCCAAAGAATGAGCCACGGTCTGGGCGGGCTTGGCACAGCCCTTGGGGAATGGCAATCGCCCTAGTTGGGATCTTGGCCTTGCTGCTGCTCGGTGCCGGATGTTCTGGCCAGGGGGAATCTGTGGCTTCCCCCCCTGCGTTGATCCCTCTCCCACCTCAACCGGGAACCGAGTCGATTCCCATGCCGGTGCGTACCCTGGGCAACAGCCGCTTCAAGCTCCTGGGCCTGACAGTGGGGGTGGCCGGGAGCGGAGCTGAGGTGTTACTGGATACCGGCTCGGCAGGTTTGCGCATTGTAGCGACGGCGGCAGGTCGCTTTGGCCTGGAACGGACGGGGATCCCTTCCACTGTGACGTTCGGAGATGGCACGCAATTTATCGGGGTGTTGGCCCGCGCCCCCTTCAGCATAGGAGGGATCCCCAGTCGGGAGCCGGTAACGATTCAGTTGATCGACCAAATCACTTGCGTGGAGCCACTGGTGGCCAACTGTTCCGACAATCTGTTTGGGCCAGGACGGCCTTTTGCTGGGATCCTAGGCACATCCTTGGATGAGCGCAGCCCCGACCGCGAGCTGTTTAGTCCGCTCACCCGCCTTCCGGGCAATTTCCGCTCTGGGTACATTATTCAAACGGGGGGCTTCAACTCCACCCAGGGCCTGTTCACGGTTGGCCTAACGGCTGCCAACACCGTCGGCTTCAATTTCCGGCAGTTTCCCCAGGTGGGAAGCTTTCCCGACGGCACCCCCATCTGGCGGGATGAGGCTTTACAAGTGGCCTACAGCATCAGCAACACTTCTATTCAAAATGCCCTCAGCCCCACCGTTTTTGACAGTGGTTCTTCCGACATTTTTCTCAACGTCAGGCTGTTGGGGGCAGCTCCCTTCTCCACCTCGACCTTGCCCCCCGGCGCTGAATGGCGAGCTGTGCTGGAGGGGGCTTTTGACTACCGCATTCGGGTTGGCTTTCCCATTACGCCCAGCCGGGATCGGATTTTTGTTAACGGCAACCAAGGAGTGCAACTGTTGGGCATGCCACTGTTTTTCAACGCCGACGTTGCCTTCGATGTTGAGGGCGGGCGGATCGGCTTTCGCGTGCGTTGAGACAAAGTTGTTTTGAACCATCCCAAACGTTAACGTTGGGTTCAATTGCGGAGAAAAACTTGCCATGTTCGGTCGAGCCTTGAAAACCGGGAACAGCACGCTGCACAGATGGCCTTGGGTTTGGGGGCTACTGCTGCTCTGTTGGCTAGGGCTGAGCGGGCCGGCTTGGTCGATCAGCTTGGGGGATCCCTTGCCCGAATGGGCACAGCCCATGCCGGTGGGGCGACAGCGCTTGCGGGGGGTGGAGCAATACCGAGGTCAAGAGCAGATCCGCGCCTATGGAAACGAAGCGGGACGGGTGTTTTGGATTCAAATCCACAGTCATTCAAACTTACCCCCGGATTACCGGGAGTACTTGGGCGAATACCAACACTTTCCGGTAGAAGTCGTAGAAGTGGTGCCCTTGCGAGCCCGACGGCTGCGCTTCCGCCAGGGAAATCGCAGCGCCGAGTGGCAGGTGGTGGGCATGAGCGGTCGGTTTCAGGCAGAGGCGATCAGCGAAGATTTGGCCCCGCAGCCGTGATTTCCACCTTGCCTTGCCCCACAAGCACCGGCTGCTGTGAGGCTCGAGACCGTTCTGCCAACAGTTGCCTGCATAGGGGCAGGATCTCGTCCAAGACCGCTTGGGCGGTGGGGTAACGGGCATCTGCGTCGGGAGCAACCATGCGCTCCAAAATGGCCAGCAGGCGGGGATCCCCGAAGCCGAAGGGGATGGCTTCTGCCAAAGGTTCGCCGATCTGCGGCAACGTCCCTACGGACATTTCCACCGCCACCCGTCCAAGGGCGAAAATATCACTGTTGAAGCGGGGGCAGCCAGACAACTGTTCAGGGGGAGCATAGTCGCTGGTGCCGATGAAGACACCGGGGAAGCGATCTTGGCCGGGCTGGTTGCCAATGTGTTGGATGGCACCGAAATCGATCAGGGTGAAGTGGGTACGTTGGCCTCGTCGGGTTTGGATGATATTTGGGGGTTTGATATCGCCGTGGATAACGCCGTGCTGGTGGACAAAGACAAGGATCTTGAGAAGCTCACAGAGGAAGTAGGCGGTTTGGGCCGGCGACCAGATCACTCCCCGATTGGCGTGTTGCCGCAGCGAGGATCCCCGGACAAAATCTTGCACGGTGTAGAACTGCCCGTCTTCTTCAAAGTGGGCCAACAGCTTGGGAATATGAGGATGGTGGCCCAGCTTCTCCAGAATTTTAGCTTCCCGCTCAAAGGCTGCCCTGGCAATTTCGGCTATTTTTTCGTGTTTCCCGGTTCGGTCTTCCTCTGCTTTGTCATCCATGCGTCGCAGGCGCTTGACCACACAGAGGGGATGGCCGGGGCGATGGGTATCGCGGGCTAGGTAGGTTTGGCTAAAGCCGCCGATGCCGATCAAACGTTCCATTTGGTAGCGCCCATTGCCAACCTGGTTCGGTTGCTTGTCAGCACAGGCTCCCTGGGCCGCGCCCAAAGCAAGTTGCGAGCGAATGCGGGCCAGCACAACCTCTGGAACGAAAGGCTTGGTGAGGTAGTCATCTGCCCCCAGGTCAAAGGCGGCCACCATTGCCGCTGCATCGTTGTAGCCGGAAAGAATCAGCACCGGCAACTCCGAGCGGGAACGGGCCGAGCGGATCATCTGCAACAGCTCCAGCCCATTCAGCTCCGGCAGCGCCAACTCCATCAGCACCAGATCTGGCGATTGATGAATGATGGCTTCCAAAGCCTTAGTGCTGTTCTGCGCTTCAAGGACGCTGTACCCAGCTTGCTCAAGGTGGGATCTCAACTGCCGGTTAACCGCGGGATCCCTGTCCACCAGCAGAATTTTGCCAAGCCGTTTTGCAGAGGTCATCGCAAGCGCCCGCGCAGCCCTGAGCTGAGTATATCCAATCATGCCGTTCCTCAACGGTGTTCCCCATCTGCATAAGGTGCAGGCAAAGTACACATCAGCCCTATGCACCTGGGCCTTTGTCGGCAACTATGACAAAGGTTACGTCGTAGCCCCCTCTCTTGATTGTCACTGGGGTAGAAGAAAGGGATCCCTGGCTAAGTATCGATGGTGAAGGCTTATCATGGAAAGGAGTTTAAACGCAGAGTTTCTCAATGAGCCTACTCCAGCAAAAAGTTGAGGCTACACTCAATCACTTCTTCGTCAAGGAGCTAACTCAAGAAGAGCTCACCTTCTATGAGTATGGTTGCAGGCCAAACCCTCTTCCAGATCTAGGAGAGGAGCAGAGGGCTCTCTCCAAGATTTGTAATCAGCTAGGTGTAATGGCTGTTCGTCTGGGAAATCGCATCATAACCCGAGAAAAAGTTCCGGCCAGTAAACTCAAAACAGAGGAATGGGAGTTGGAAGAGCTTGGTTCTAAGGCTCTAGATTGTACAGACCCTACAGAGAGACAGGCTCTAGAAACTTTCGAGCGCAAGAAACTAGATTGGAGTCTAAGATCTAAGTACAAAAAAACAGAGATTGAGCGATCAACAGGAGGAGGATTGATCTGGTGGGTTACGGGTCTGGAAGGAGTAGAACGGATTGAAGGAGTAAAACCACTTTGCGGAGATGGGTGGGAGGTTCACAGAGGAAGAGAGCTAGACGTTGTTATTAGACAAGATAAGAAGCTCTATCTAGAGATCGACATCCGATACCATTTCTACAGCCCATGGACGCTGCATGAGTGGCTGGAAAATTACCCAGATGTCTCAATTGAAATTGTACGAAACACATACAGGACAAAAAATAATAAATACCCAACTTGGGAGTATCGAGGCATTATTTCCAATCAGTCGCCAAGGGAAGTATGGTTAGCGGAGCTAAACACTAGCTTAGCGGATTATCATGTACAGAAGTACGGAGCAACTCCAGAAGAAGTTGATGGCTCTCTGGTGGTTCAAGTGGTCTCGAGAGAACGCAATTTCAGACAAAAGGCAGAGCCTATCCTTCATCTATCGCGGAGACTGTCGCCTGTTTTAACTTTGGAGATGCTAGCAAGTATAGAAGATCAAAGATGGACTGGCAAAAAAGTTAGCTCCTTGGTTAGCGAGCACATCAGAAAAAGTTTAGAAGAGAGATTGAAAGAGTCTAAAGAGACCGCAAAAACTATTATAGAAAATGTCTACAATATTTCTGACTTTCAGGCTGATCCCCTAAAAGCAGAAGGATACATTATGCCAAGTCCAAGGCTATTGGGGTTTGGTCATAGACAAGTCCAAAACCCCGCGAGAGTTAGGTACCAAGGATGTGCAAGAGTTGGCGAGACAAAGTTTGGACTTCTAAATCTTGACGATAATAAACGTGAGTATCCTACTGAGGTTCGCAAGTGCCTACTTGAAGTAGCTAAAAAGAGCGGAGCAAGAGTTGAAATAGACTTTTACGCAACCCGTCAAGATTTGCCTGAAGGCGACCTTGCTCAACAGAGGTTTTGGCAAAGCTGGGCCGACAAAGGGATCAAAACCGTTCTGGTTGTCATGCCCTTGTCGCCTAATGAGCACAAGCAAAAGATCCGCTTGCAAGCACTTCGAGCAGGAATAGCAACTCAGTTTATGATTCCTGGAGCTGACCCCTACAAAGCTCTAAATGTCGTACTAGGACTTCTGTGTAAAGCTGCGTGGCAACCCGTGTTGCTTGAACCCCTCGATCATCCTGAGTGCTCCGAGCTTACCATTGGTTTTGATGTGGGGACGAATCGAGAGCTTTACTACGGAACCTCTGCCTTCGCGGTACTGGCCAATGGTCAAAGCTTAGGCTGGGAGTTGCCCGATATACAAAGAGGAGAAACTTTTTCCGGCGAGGCAATTTATCAAACCGTGTCCAAGCTCGTCAATAGATTCTACAACAAATTTCATCGATACCCTAGAAAGGTTCTTTTGATGAGGGATGGCTTAGTTCAAAGAGGCGAATTTGATAAAACAATTGAGGAACTAAGAAAAGAAAAGATTGCTGTGGATATTGTTGGGGTGCGCAAAAGTGGCGCGGGAAGAATGGGGATTCAAGAAGAAGGCAGATATAAAGATGCTGCGATAGGCACCATTATTTTCAATCACCCTAAAAAGTCATTTACTCTAGTAACAAGTCAGCCCATCAAGAAGGGTTCAGGCTCCATTGGGAGTGCAAGGCCATTGCGAGTTATTCACGAATATGGAAGCACCCCCTTGGAAGTACTGGCCCTGCAAACCTACCATCTTTCTCAGCTTCATCCTGCTAGTGGGTTTCAGCCTTGCAGGCTCCCTTGGGTGTTGCACTTTGCCGACAAAAGCAGTAAAGAGTTCCAGCGCATTGGCAACAGCATTTTTAGTGTGCTGCAGAACATAAACCGAGAGAAGTTGATTGCCGTCTAGCCAAGGGAGGGGATCCCCACCTGCCGGCCTTGCTAGGATTGGGGGGGTGGTTGGTGTTGCGGCTATGGAGATGAATGAGGTCTGGAAGACCTTTCTGAGCAATCCTGTTCCGTTCTGTGGCGGTTTTCTCAGCGGCCTGCTGCGTTTGGATGTGAAGCAAGATCCGCTGCGCAGTTGGCTGGAGTCCCAGGGGCTGAGGGTGGAGGAGCCCCCGCCTTCCGGTCGCTCCGACGGCCCCCAATCCATTTCCATTGAATAGGCGTACTCAATCGGCGGGCAGAGAGTAGGGATCCCTTCCAAAGGGTTACTCACGGTCGTGGGAAGCGCTCCGATCCCGGCAGAAGCAGTGGCAAGAAGGGCAACAAGAGCAGGGTTGCGAGGTGAGCTGATGTTCCCTGAACAGTCCCAATTCAGGAAGCGGCAGGGATCCCTTCGAGGCTGTGGCTACCTCTGCGGGATTGTGTTCCTGGTAACGGGACTGGTCGGTCTGCCGTCAGGGGATCCGGCCTTGGCCCAATCGGATCCCTCTTCTCTTGCCAGCTCTGATCCCCAAGCTTGGTTGGAGCGCTACAACGCTGCTCTGGGGCAATTGCCCCCTTTGCCCAACTTGCAATATCGCCAGCAGGTGCGGGTAGAGGGATCCCAAACCTTCACAGCCACGTTGGATGTGCTCTACCGCCGCGACGGCAGTTGGCAGGCTTGGGTAGCCGAAGGGGATCGCATCCGCCTCTTGGATTCGCGCCAATTGGAAGTGGTGAACCAGTCGGATCTGCTGCAGCTGTACTCGATGTATGTGAGCCGACCGGAAGCCCTCTTGCCCTCGGTGAGCTTTTACTTGAAGGCGGATCCCAGCCGCTACCGCGTCCTCTCCTCAGAACGGGTGGATTTGGCTGGATCCCCTGTCCAGCACTTACGCCTAGAGCCCATTCAGGAAGGCCAGTTGCGGGAGCTGTGGCTGGATCCGCAGTCGGGGCTGCCGCGGCAGGTGTTGCTGTTTTTGTCGGGGGTGTGGGGGCAGGCCTATGTCCTGATGGGGTTTACGGCGGTGCCAGCTCCCGAGGGAGGGGAGCGCTACTGGCTGCCGGAGAGCACCCGCATCAATTTGGGCTATGGCTTTTGGACCCTGGAGGGCCTGAACCGCCGCGTGTTCAGGGGATCCCTGTCCATCCAGCATGACTACCAGGACTACCGCATTTTGCCAGAAGGGACGCAGTTGCGCTTTTTGCCTTCGCAGCCGCCGGTGGATGCGCCGCCGGTGGTAGCCGGCCTGCCGGGGAGCGCTCCTCAAGCGGAGTTGGGAGATGTGCGGGCCTTGGGAGTGGATGAGCAGGGCAACCAGCAGTTCAGCATTGGCCTGGGCCGGCGCTCCAGCCCGGACAATTCCTTGGAAGACCGAATCGTTGCTTTCAACCTAACCCGACCCACCAGCCGCAACGTCCTGACCCAAATCGATACTTTAGCTCTTTTGCCTCTGGGGAATGGCCAGTTGCCCATCTATCTCTTCCAATTCGACACCGGTCGCCCCCTCTCGCCCCTGCAGGGGGTAGAGCGCCCGCAGGTGGATCCCAATGAGGTCTTCGCTCCTAAGCCGCCAGCCATCAAACTCTTTGGAGATTAGCTCCCCAATGCTGATAGATGCTGCCTATGGGGTGATCCCCATCCTGCCCCACCCACCCGCCCAGGAAGCTCCCAGACTGGGCTCTTCTCATTTGTATCTGCTCATCCAGCACCAGAAGGGGCATTGGGCTTTCCCAAAAGGGCACAAGGATAGCTCCGAAAGCGACCTGGAGGCGGCGCAGCGAGAATTGCGAGAGGAAACCGGCTTGACCGACTACCAGCTTCTGACCCTGCCCGGCCAGTCTGACCCTTTGACGCTGCAGGAAGCCTACACCTTTACGGATCCAGAGGGGAACCGAGTGGCCAAAACCGTTACCTACTACGTGGCCTTGCTGCCGCCCCAATTTTCTCCCCCTGAGCTACAGGTGCAACCAGAGGAGGTGGCCGCCTACCGCTGGTGCTCCTACCCCGAAGCCTTGGAGCAGATCAGCTTTGAAGAAAGTCGGCAACTGCTGCGCCGCTGCCAAGCCCACCTGGAGCAGCTTTGGAAATTGGAGAAGACCTAAGTTCCGTATTTTTACGGAAGAGGTTTATCGGGGTTACCTTTATCTTGTCTTGCAGGCTTTCCGTGGGAAGTTCCCGAGTAAGAAAGCCAGCAGACAATCTGAGGGCTAGCCTTCACCTTTAGAGATTGGCTGATGAGCAATAGTCATCGATCTCCCCAGGAGGAGAGTTTTTCTGAATACGGATTGAACGCTGAAACTGCCTTTGAGTTCGTGCAGCCTTGGCCGTCTTGTTGGGCTTGGATCATCTAAAGATCTCGTCTGGGTCAGGGCTGGGCTTGAACTGTATTCTGGAAAGCATTTTTTCACCGGCTTGTGGGGTAGCTAAGACTTCAGTCGTGTCATCAACCTCAGCGCAGGAAATTGTCCGAGCACGTCCTCTCGACCCATGAACCGTCCCCCCGTCTGTACAGAAGTCTCGGCCCATCTGCTGAACGCAGAGGTCAGCTTCACAGGAGTTGTTCGGTATTTCAGTGCCTTGGACAAAGGGGAGGGGCTGGGCACTTGGTCATTGGTGTTTCACCAAGGTCGCCTGGGGTTTGCTCACCACAGCTTGGAGCCCTTGGAGCGCTTGGATCGCCACCTGCGTCGGCTCAGCCATCAAGTCTTTTCTCTGACTCGCCAAAATTGCCTACGCATCCATCGGCAGGTGGAGGCGCTATTGGCTCAGGAGACTGGGCCTCTACCTGCAGACCTTCTGGGGCTGAGTTGGATGGTAACGGAGCAACTGCTGCCTTGGGAAGCTGCGCGCAGGTTGAATGCTTGGATCGGCGAGGAGGTGCTGCAAAATCTGTTGCTGGTTCCAGGGGGCTTTCAGCAGGAGATCATCCCACTGGACAACGTGCCCACCCTGGGCCAGTGGGATGGGGGATCCCTGCTCGACCTGATCCAAAAGCGGCTACGGGCATGGCAATCTTTGGGGCCTGAGATCACCTCCCCCTACCAACGGCCCTACTTTGCCAGCCGGGCCCAGGCAGAACGCCTTCCCGCCGAGCAACAGGAACGGCTAGGCCGGTTACTGAAGGGGTTTAGCTTCCGCCAGTTGAGCGCCCTTCTCGATCAAGACGACCTCCAGATCGCTCGCCGCCTACATCCTCTGGTCAAAGCCGGTATCCTTGTCCTGCGGGATCCCCAGCCCCCCTTTGATCGGCTGCCCAAAACCTACTCGGCCAAGCTTGAGACAGAATCACAGCCCTCAGAAACTTCCACCGTCCCTCTTCACCTGGCCAACGGGCTTGCAGATCTAGGCCCATCTCCCCAAGCCTCGAAAACCTGGATTGTGGCCTGTATTGACGACAGCGAAGCCATGCTCAGCGAGTTGCAGCGGTTGTTGGAAGGGCACAACCTGGTCATTCACACCATCAGCGACTCTTTGAAAGCCCTGATGAAGCTGACCACCCTCAAGCCAGATTTGATCCTGCTGGACGTGGGTATGCCCAACGTGGATGGCTACCAATTGTGCAGCCTCATCCGCAAATCCTCCGTGTTAAAGGATGTGCCGGTGGTGATGGTCACAGGCCACAAAGGTCTGATCGATCGGGTGAAGGCGCGCCTGGCCGGTGCCACCGATTACCTGACCAAGCCCTTTCGGCAGGAAGAATTGCTGCAGATGGTGTTTCGCTATCTCAGCTAGGGATCCCTCTAAAGGTTCGTCGAAAAAGAGATAAGGAGATGTCGATCATGGTGAAAGTTCTTGTGGTGGAAGATGTGGCCTCGGAGCGACAGCTCATCAGCGATTACCTCCGCTCAGAAGGCTATCAGGTGGTAGCGGTGGCCAACGCCCAAGAGGCATTGCAGCAGATCCGCAACGACAAACCCGATGTGGTGCTGACGGACTTGGTCATGGAAGGCATGAGCGGGCTGGAATTGTGCCGCCAAATCAAGAAAAACCCGGAAACCCAAAAGTTGCCCGTTGTGGCCTGTACTTCTAAAAATCAAGAGCTGGACAAACTCTGGGGCATGAAGCAAGGGATCGATCTTTATCTGACCAAGCCTTTTACCCGCGAAGACATTTTGCGGGCCGTGAAATCAGTAGTGCTCAGCCCGAGCTCATGATTTTTGCCACTCCTGTCCTTGCTGAGCTGCGCCTCCAGTTAGGATCCCTGTGATTATCACGAATTGTTCTTAGGAGATGTCTTAGAATTGGCAGAGCGAGAACGGCAATGGCGGTAGCTTTCTCCCCACACAGCCCTACTTCTACCCGTACCGGCGAGCTGTACTTACATCTACAGTTGGGGGTAGACTGTCGGGCCCTTTTGCCCATGGCATTTGCCCAGGAAGCTCTAATTGTTGGCCCGCACCACTTTACCCTTCTCCCCAACCAGCCCGCATGGGTGCTGGGCTTGTTCAACTATCGCAATCGCATTCTCTGGGGACTGGATCTGCCGCAATTTCTCGGCCTAGAGCCCTTGGACTTTGGGCAGCCCGAACACCACTTGGTGGTGATGCGCCCAGAATTTGGGGGCTCTGCATCGCCAGTGCGAACAGGCTTGGGCCTGGCAACCCAACACGTGAAAGGAGTAGCTCGAGTGCCCGCCGAGGAGATCCAACCCTTAACAAAAGCCCAGGCAGCACAAAACAACTTTCGACTGGAGAACTTCTACGACTCTTGCAAAGGGCTGGTGTTGGAAGGGGATGAGCCTCTCTGGGTGCTCGACCCTCTTGCCATTGTCCAAAAGCTCAACTCAGTTGATTCCTCGGCAAACCCTTGATCTTGGCGACCTTTTCCCCGACTTACCCTCACTTAAAGGCAAAATTCTATGGTTTCCTTCCGTCCCCTCTTTCTCAGGCCTGCTCCATCTTCCCGGCCCCAACGCAAAGTCGCGGGATCCCGCCTGGCCCTGGCAATCAGTTTTCCTCTGGGCATCAGCTCCCTGCTGTTTGCCGTCTCTGCCGGCAACGTAGCCCGCACCTATTTCGAGTTCGAGCCGGCGATCTCGCGGCAGTTCACCCTGCAAAACCTGAGCGATCAGGTGATCTATTTGGATGAAGTCTTGACCATGTCTGCCCGCATGGCCGCTGCCAGCGGGGATCTGTCCTGGGAAGAGCGCTACAACATCCATGTCCCTCAGTTGGATGAGGTGCTGGCGGAGATTCAGCAATTGGATCCCGCCTCTTACGAAGCCTATGCAGCCAAAACCACAGCAGCCAACATCAAGCTGGTGGAGTGGGAAGTGCAGGCTTTTGATCTGATTCGGGCCGGCGAGCAGGAACGGGCTTTCAACTTGCTGCACAGCCCTGAGTACGAAGAGCAAAAGCGCATCTACGCCGAAGGGATCAACCAAACCCTGGAGGCCATTCGCAGCAACATTCAGGCCAGGGTCCAGCTTTACGAGCAAGAGCTGCTGCAGGCTTTGATCTTTTCCGGCATCAGCTTCCCGATTCTACTGCTGAGCTGGGGGATCATTTTGATCCTGGTGCGCAACTTTGTGCGGGAACGCAACGCCACCTACGAGCGACAAGTTTCCGACACCCGACTGGCCCAGCGGTTTGCCGATATTGCCCGGATTCGCCAAGAGCAAGAGCTGATCGATCCCCTAACTGACTTGTTGGGCGAGATGCGCCAGCGCTTCGGTGCCGAACGAGTGGCCTTCTATCGCTTGACCGCTCCCGAAGAGGCGCAGGTTATCGCTGAATCTCACGACAGCCGCCTGCCCGACACCTTGGGCACCCTCCTCCGCAGGATCCCGGCTCCGATCCAGCAGGCTCTCCACGGCGGGCAAGTTTACGCTTTTGGCCCGGTGCCTAGGCCAGATCTGGGCGCCGACTACCTGCAGAGGCTGGCCACAGCCCAACTGAAAGCCGAGATGATAGCGCCGGTGGTGCGTGGCGATGAGCTTTACGGTTTTTTGGCAATAGGCCGCGCCCAAAGCCAGAGCTGGTCTGACGAAGAACAGAAAACCTTGGCAGAGCTGGCCAACCGCCTGGGTCAAGCTTTGGGTAACCTGGGGGCGCTGGAGCAAAAAGCCGTGGCCGCCCAGGAACGGGAGCGGTCGGAAGCGCTGCAAAGAGAGCTGCTGCAGCTTATCAGCGAGGTCACAGAAGCCTCGCGGGGGGATCTCACGGTGCGGGCGCAGCTAACAGCCGGACAAGTTGGCATCATGGCGGACTTTTTCAACGTCATTATCGAGAGCTTGCGCGACATCGTGATTCAAGTGCAGCAGGCCGCCGGTCAAGTCAACCAATCCATTGGTCGTGACGAGGCAGCCATTCGCGAGTTGGCCGAAGCCGCTCTCCGACAGGCCACCCAAATCGAAGAGACCTTGCGCTCTGTCGAGCAAATGACGCTCTCAATCGAGGAGGTAGCCGATAAAGCCCAACAGGCCGCCACCGTTGCCGAATCTGCCGCCGCCACGGCCATCAACAGCAGCTTGACTATGGATCGCACAGTGCAAAACATCCTGCAACTGCGGGAAACGGTGGCCGAAACGGCCAAGAAGGTGAAGCGGCTGGGGGAATCTTCCCAGCAGATTTCCAAGGTGGTGTCCTTGATCAACCAGATTGCGCTGAAAACCAACCTCTTGGCGGTGAACGCCAGTATCGAGGCAGCCCGTGCCGGCGAAGAAGGGCGAGGTTTTGCGGTGGTCGCCGAGGAAGTCGGGGCACTGGCGGCCCAGTCGGCAGAAGCCACCCGCGAGATCGAGCGCATTGTGGAAGGGATCCAACGGGAAACCGGCGAGGTGGTACAGGCGATGGAAACCAGCACCGGCCAGGTGGTGGAGGGAACCCGCTTGGTGGAAGCAGCCAAGCAGAGCCTGGGACAAATTGTGGAAGTCTCGCGGCAGGTGAACCAGCTCTTTCAGGCCATTGCCCGCTCCACCGATGCCCAGGCAGATGCATCTCAAACGGTGCGCCAGTTGATGCAGCAAATCGCCAACATTGCCGCCCAGACGGCGGCAGCCTCGCAGCAGGTGGCCAACTCTCTCCAGGCTACGGTGGCGGTTGCCCGTCAGTTGCAGACTTCTGTGTCCACCTTCAAGGTGGGGGAGGCGGTTTAGCATGGGGCCGAATCCCACTTCCCTCGACCCACGCGAGTGGCAGGTTAGGCTGCAGTTTTTGGACGAAGCCCAGGCTTACCTCGACACCCTGGAGGCAGGGGTGTTGGGCCTGGGATCCCAGAGTTTGGATCGCCCCCGTTTGGATCGCTTGCTGCGGGCTGCTCATTCCATCAAGGGCGGGGCGGCCATGATGGGCTTTCCGGTGCTTAGCGACTTGGCCCATCGCCTGGAAGATGGTTTCAAGATCTTGCAGGTGGATCCCCAAAAAGCCGACCCCGCAGTGGAGCGCAACCTCTTGGCGGCGTTGGATTGCATGCGCCAAATAGCCCAGCAGCACCGCCAGCAGCGGCTTTTGGACGAATCTTGGCTGGCAGAGCGGGTGCAGCCTCTTTTCGATCAATTGCGAGAGCAGTTGGGAGAGTTGCAGCCTGAGGACAACGTCCAAGTCCTGGCAGCAGAGGCCGGGGGCGATATGCGGGTGCTGCTGTTTGCAACCGAGGTGGAGGCCTGTCTGCAGCGGTTGGAAGGTGTGCTGGCCCACCCCGAGCAGCCCTGTTTGCGGGAGGAGTTTCTCATTGCTGCCCAAGAGCTGGGGGCGCTGGGGGAAATGTTGGATCTGCCTGCCTTTGCCACCCTGTGCGGCTCAGTAGTCCAAGCTCTGGAGACGCTGCCGCCAAATGCCAAGGAGCAGGTGTTGCCCGTTGCTCAGGCGGCTTTACAAGCTTGGCGACGCTCGCAGGCCCTGGTGCTGGTCGGTCAGGTCGCTCTTCTCCCCAGCTCCTGGGATCCGGCAGAGCCTCCAGTTTCCCCCCCGCCAGAAGCCCCTCCCCCTGCAATGGCAGGAGCCACCGAGCTGCCGGATTCGATTCCAGCCGGGGCCAAAAGCGCTGCCGAGATGCTACGGGTGCCGGCTCGCCCTCTGGAACAGTTGGGGGAGCTGTTGGGAGAGCTCATAGGGGAGCGCAACCGCTTAAACAGTCGCCTGCAACGGCTGCGGGAGCTGGTCAGCTTGTTCAAACGGCGGGTTCGCACTCTAGAAGAAACCAACAGCCGCCTGCGCAGCAGCTACGACCGCGTCGCTGCCACCGTGCCTGCTTCTGTGCTCTTGAAAAAAGAAGGGGATCCCGGCCTGACCTTGGCCGATACCTTTGACCTCTTGGAGATGGATCGCTATGGAGAGATGCACCTGCTGACCCAAGAGGTGATGGAAACCGTTGTGCAAATTGATGAGGTAACCCACGATATCGACACCACCCTGCAGGAGACCGAAGGCAGCGCCCGCCAGCTCAGCCGCCTCTCCAGGCAAATGCAAACCCGTCTCGACCAGGTGCGCATGCAGCCTCTATCGGATTTGACGGATCGCTTCCCCAGAGCGCTGCGGGAGCTGAGCTTAGCCCATGGCAAGCCCGTGGAGCTGCGGGTCTTGGGGGGATCCACCCTAATCGAGCGCTCGATTTTGGAGGCCTTGGCGGATCCCTTGTTGCACTTGGTGCGCAACGCCTTTGACCACGGCATCGAGGCTCCAGACACCCGCCTGGCCCAGGGCAAGCCGGCCAAGGGCCTCATCGAAATTGCCGCCAGCCAACGGGGCAACCGCACTCTGATCACGGTGCGAGACGATGGGGCAGGGATCTGTCTGGATAAAATCCGGGCCCGCGCCTTGCAGATAGGGTTTTCCGCTGCCGACCTGGCTGAGGCCAGCTCCCAGGAGCTGCTGGAGTTGATCTTCCAGCCGGGCTTCAGCACCGCCGAGCGAGTCAGCGAGCTATCTGGACGGGGAGTGGGTCTAGACGTGGTACGCACCAACCTGCAACGAATTGGCGGCCAGGTGCAGGTGGAATCTTGGCCGGGACGGGGCACGCTGTTTACCCTCACTCTGCCCGTTTCTTTGAGCGTCACCCGCGTGCTGCTGACAGAATGCCAGGGGTTGATGTTGGCTTTTCCGGCCAACGCAGTGGAAGAATTGCTTATCCCCCCGCAGTTGCCTGCCGATTCCTTTCTCTGGGAAGGGGAGCAGATCCCTTTAATTCCTGTGGGCCACTGGTTTCGCTTCGCGCGCTGGCAGCCTCGCCGGGAAATTGACGAGACCCCCCTTCTCGACCGACCTGTGGTGCTGCTGGTGGTAGAAGACAACCGGCCCTATGGCCTGTTGGTGGATCGCTTTTGGCGGGAGCAAGAGGTAACTCTGCGCCCGGTGGAGGGAGGTCTGCCTCTGCCGTCGGGATTCTCCGGCTGTACGGTTTTGGCCGATGGGCGAATCGCTCTTTTCGTGGATCCGCCTGCCCTCTTGAGCTGGCTGCTCGCCCAGCGGGATCAGCCCTGTCAGTCGGCAAGGGATCCCCTTCCCCAGCCCAGGTTTGCCGCCCAGCCCACCCTGCTGGTGGTGGAAGATTCGGTCAACGTGCGCCGCTTCTTGGCCATGACCCTAGAAAGAGCAGGGTTCCGGGTTGAACAGGCTCGCGACGGACAAGAGGCCCTCGAGCACTTGCAGAGAGGAATTCCCATCCGAGCGGTGATTACCGACATTGAAATGCCGCGGCTGGATGGCTTTGGCTTGCTGGCCCAGATTCGTGCCCACCCCCTGTATGACCAGCTTCCCGTGGTCATGCTCACCTCCCGCAGTGGCGAGAAACACCGCCAACTGGCCCAGCGGCTGGGAGCCAGCGCCTACCTCTCCAAGCCCTTCCAGGAACAGGAGCTGATCCAAAAGCTGCGGCAACTGCTGCAACCAGCCTCTTCGGCACCTTCCACCGGCGTTTTGATGGCGAGGTAGTCCATGCCCCTGCTTTCCCCTCTGCGCCTGCGTCGTCTGGCTCGGCAAGAACAACTGAGAAACCGGCAGACCTTGATTACTTTCCAACTGGGCTCCTACTGCTTCGGCCTCCCTGTTGATCGGGCGCGGCGAGTTTTTAGCTGGGCAGAGTTTCAGCTTGCTCAGGAGGGCGGCCCCCAGCTTTTGGATACCGGTCGTTTGTTGCTGGGCCGAGGGATCCCTTTTCAACCGGAAGGGGTTATTCTGTTGCAGCCAGGCAGTTCTGAGGACGGATTGTCCGACCAGATCGACAACCCAGAAACAGGGGCTCTGCCCATTCCCACTCAGCCCCTCCTGCGCCGTCTGCCCTCTTCCCAGTTGCAGCCTCTCCCCAGCCGCTATGCAGCTCAGGCCCGCCAACGGGGTATTGTGCAGTGGATCCCGCCAGCCGAAGGCCAGCTCCCCCTGTTGGTGTTCGACCCTCATCTCTGGCCTGCCTGTTCTTGAGCGGGGAGAAGGGGCAGTTGCAGCTCTGGATTCTCCACGCGGGTTAGCTCCCAGCGAAAGGGCTCCCCACCCCGTCGCTGCCAATTCAATCGGAAGGGTTGCTCCAAGGCGTTCACCTGATCCCGCGTCAGGTTGGCTAAGGGGCCGCCGGATCCCTCGATCACAAACCAGAGGGTGGCCCGTCCTTGGCGACTGGGATCCCCTGGGTCGAGCTGCACCTGCAGCGCTTGGGGTTGGAGGCGCAAGCGAAAAAATTGGCCGAAGATCTCGCGGCTGTAGGCCAGCGCCCGCTGCTTGTTCAGGCCCCAACCATCGCTATAGGCCTCAGAGACCAACATCTCCACCTGATCCCAGTTGCGCTGCTCCACCGCCCGCAGCAATCTCTGGGTGTGGGCCCGGATTTGCCGCTCAGGCCGCCCGTATTGCCAAAAGGCTCCCACCCCGATAGCCAAGACGACGGATCCCACCACCCCCCAGCGCAGCCAGGGGGGAAGGGGTGAAGGGGGAGAAGAGACAGAAGCAGACAAGGGATCCCTCTTGGGCAGTAGGGGGATTGCTCCCTCTAGCCTACGGGATCTACATGTGAGAAGATCAAAGCCTGACCCCGAAATCTGTGCAGCCTCTGCCGGTCACAGCACGCTCCCGAAATTTAGCCAACCGGTCATGACCAAGTCCAACGACCGCCTACTGCTGGAGTTTGAGCAGCCTGTCGCCGCCCTAGAACAACGGATTCAGGAAATTCGGGCCTTGGCAGAAGAAAACGACATCGATGCCTCTGAGCAAATTCGCCAATTGGAAGCCAAAGCCGAAGAGCTGCGCCGTGAGATCTTCAGCCAGCTCACGCCAGTAGAACGGCTCCAGGTGGCCCGTCACCCCCGCCGCCCCACCACCCTGGATTACGTACAGACCATCTGTGACGACTGGTTTGAGCTGCACGGGGATCGCCACGGCCAGGACGATCCAGCCATTGTGGGCGGGTTGGCCAAGCTGGGGGAGCAGCCGGTGATGATCCTCGGCCACCAAAAGGGTCGCGACACCAAAGACAACATCCACCGCAACTTTGGGATGCCCAATCCCGCCGGCTACCGCAAAGCCCTGCGGCTGATGGAACATGCCCACCGCTTCGGCCTGCCCCTGCTCACCTTCATCGACACGCCGGGGGCTTACCCAGGCGTCAAGGCGGAAGCTGAGGGCCAAGGAGAGGCCATTGCCACCAACTTACAAACCCTCTTTCGGCTGGAGATCCCCATCATCTGCACCGTCATCGGCGAAGGGGGATCGGGCGGAGCCTTGGCCATTGGGGTGGGCAACCGCATCCTGATGTTCGAGCACGCCGTCTACTCCGTGATCTCGCCGGAAGGCTGCGCGGCTATTCTCTGGAAAGACGCCAAAAAAGCTCCCCAAGCGGCGGCAGCCCTGCGCATTACCGCCCAAGACCTGCTGCAACTGGAGGTGATCGACGAGATCCTGCCAGAGCCGGTTGGCGGCGCCCACCGCGCGCCCTTGGAAGCTGCTCAAACCCTCAAAGAGGCTCTTCTCAGGCATCTCAAGGAACTTTCTAGCCTGAGCGGGCGAGAATTGCGCGAGGAGCGCTACCAAAAGTTTCGCCGCATGGGAGCGTTTCTGGAGCTTTCTGAATAGACTTATGCATCCCTGAAATGACTATATTTGGGGTTTAATTTGGGGTTTATTCGAGGGGAGAGGCTCTTTAGGAGCTGCTCTGGGATGAACTTCCGAAAGCACTCCGCGCCCTCAACCTGACTAAGAGGGGGCTAACTCCTACCAGGTTACC
Organism: Thermostichus sp. MS-CIW-36; assembly: GCF_054059035.1. Lineage (NCBI taxonomy): Bacteria > Bacillati > Cyanobacteriota > Cyanophyceae > Thermostichales > Thermostichaceae > Thermostichus > Thermostichus sp. MS-CIW-36. The sequence goes on along the minus strand of NZ_JBSSBR010000002.1, from coordinate 141,876 downwards.
CGATCCCGCAGTTGCTCAATCCGGGCTGGGCCAATGCCATTGACCCGTTGCAGATCCTCCAAAGAGGAGAAGGGGCGGGCCTCGATAATGCGCTGCGCCAGGGCGGGGCCAATGCCGGGCAACTGTTCCAGCTCCGCCGCCGTGGCCGTATTCAGGTTAACGCGAGGGGATCCCCCAGGAGACGCCACCGGAAAAGCAACCGACGGGGAAGGGGATCCCGCCTCAGGAGGAAGAACGACCTCGACTTCCAGCAGCTCCGGCTCCGGTTCAGGCAAGGAAGCGGCAACGGGGACGGGGTTGGGGCAGCGACGGGACGCCTCTTCTGCCTGCTGTTGCAAGCGGCGGCTGGGGCCAAAACGGGCCTCGGCCATCAGCCGGTCGAACTCCCGCACAAAGTGATCCACCACTCGGCCATTGCGGATGATCAGGAAGTTTTCGTCGTTGAGGTGGTTGGCCGAGACCGACCAGTTGTTGGATCCGGTGATCACCGTGGCCTGAGGAGTGCCGGGATCGATGATGGCAAACTTATGGTGCAGCTTATCGCCGGGGGCGAGGTTGGGTATGCCTACAGACTGGGCCGGCAGCGTCCAGGGCAGGCGCGCCGCCTCCACCTGGCACTTTTCGTCGGGGAGCAACAGCCCCCACATCTCCAGGGTGCGGCTGTAGTCCCGGAAGGCAAAACCAGGATCGAACACCCCGCGGATCTCCACGTTACGCTCCTGGCGCAGTTGCCTGAGCTGGTTGGCAATGCCCGGATCCGTAAAGACGAACAGAGCCAGATCCACCTGTCGCCGGGCTTGGGCCAGGGTGGCGGCGATGATGCCGTTGGAGGTGGCTTCATAGGGCAGGGAGCGGCTGGCAGGAGAAAAGTGAACCCCCACAATGGCATCGCCAAGGTACACCGTTTCCAGGGGACGCTTGAGCTTCTGCACGCCGAAGCGGCTATCGGGCAGGCCGCCAGGACCATCGCCCCACATGAGATCAAATTCCTCGGTGTAGAGGCGGGCCAGCTCCGGGCTGTCCAGCAGCAGCAGATGGTTGGCATTGCCGACACTGCCAGGCGCATCAAAGTCCCCGTGAATATCAGAGAGCGTGAAATTGGCCGATCCGGTCAAGACTTTCTGCCCGTCGATCACCACAAATTTGTGGTGCATCAGGCCGCTGCCCTTGGAGCCATCGGCGGTATCATCCAGCCAGGGCACCCGCCCCCCATCCAGCAAGGCGTACACATCTCGGCTGGCAATCTCCTCGGGAGAAAACCGTCCATCGCGGTTCACATCCACCAGGTTGCGGTACTCCTCGAACTTGCGACGGCTGCGCTCGTCCAGCGCCTGCACTTCGGCAGGGGTGAGCTGGTGCCAGGCTCGCACGTAGGTGTTTTCAGTAATAAAACGCACAGGGATCCCCGCCTGCCGCCGCTCCACCAGAGCCTGGGCAATCAGGGGTAGGTTCAGCTCCTGCACGGCAATATCCACCGACTGCCGAGCGGAGCGAATCTGGGAAATGATGAACTCTTCCAGGTTGTAGCCGTAGCGGCGGATCTGGCGGTAGGGATCCCGATAGGTGCTCTCGCGGCTTTGGTTGAACACCACCCGGATGCGGGGGTGCTGCGGCAGAGGGGCCAGGGTGGGCAGCTCCGGCTCTTGGGGGTAGGGTCTGGCCCGAGGACCCACCCAGTAGCCGATCAAGACCAGAATGAGAAGCAGAGCAGCCCAGGGCAGCCAGCGGCGGAGTTGCCGCAACCACGACTGGATCCCGTTCATCGAAAAAACTAGGCTGTGTTTACTTTTAGTATGAGGTGAGGATAGTTTTTGGGCAAGGTCTGATGAGTTGCCTTGTCATAGATGACAATAAATAGCAAAAGATTCTGGCTTTTCTGCGAACAGAACCCCACATTGGCAAAGAGGCAGGATGCAAGCGGTTTATCGAGGGCGTGCTGTGGATGGCTCGTTCTGGCTCCCCCTGGCGCTACCTCCCGGAAAGATGTGGAAAGTGGTACACCGTTTACCCAAGATTCCATCACTGGAGTCGCTTGGGAGTCTGGGAAAGAATGTTTCAGTTCTTCATCACAGAACCCGATTGAGAGCATCTTATCCTGGACTCAACTATCGTTCGTGCTCATCCCTGTGCAGCCAGAGGGGAGCAAGCCTTGGGCAGGAGTCGAGGTGGATACAGCTGGCAAAAAGAACGCACGAAAGTGATAAGGGAGAGTCGGGTGGTGATTCCTTCTAGGAAGAAGAGGAGGGTGGTGCGAGATTACGACCGGCATGTTTACAGAGAGAGGCACCTAGTAGAGTGCTTTTTTCAGAAGCTAAAGCAGTATCGGCATTTGTTTTCTCGTTTTGACAAGTTGGCCAGGAACTTCTTGAGCTTTCTCTACTTCGCAGGTGCTCTCTTCTGGCTAAAGATCAACACAACCTAGGTCTGAAACCCCGCTCTTGAGGGCGGCTTTACTCTCCATAAAACCTCCAGGAACAAAAGCATAAGTACCGCACATCCTCTCTTTTGGCGCTCTGCGTCAACCTCTTCCCGCTCCGTAAGCAATGCAAACTTAACCTCCCCCCAGAACTGCCACCCACAAAAGTGAGCCCCCACCTGGGATGACGCACCAAACTGCCGCGCTTCAAACCCAGACTGATAGTCCCCCCGTAGGGCAGTCTTTTCCCACCTTTGGCCGGTTGCAAACGATGCAGTTGACGACGATGAAACCGTAGAGGAACTACTATGAGCATCTGCCGGTTGTCAGGTTGCAGGTGCCCACCGGTTACGGAGTTAGCCAACACCCACGCATCCACGCAGTGAGCCTCAAAGACCTCGGCTGTCTTTTTGTTGGTTTTCTTCAGCCCAAGGGCGTCCCGCATCTGCTGGGTTTCCCACCCTGAGCGGATCAACACTTGCCCCAAGCCCGCTAGTTGTTGATAAAACCACTGCTTACCCACCTCTAGGGGGGAGAAAGACACGTCCCAGCGACGCTGGCCTGAGGTCTTCGCCTTAATGTCCTCCACCACAAATACGGATATGGGAAACAACTTGCTCAGCCACCTGGCAAGACAGAGCTTCCACTGCCACCGAGCCTTGGTGGAAGGGGGCAATCCGCCTCTAGCCCGGTTCGCTCTCGGTTGCCGACAGGGCGTTTGGCGATACCGCCTCAACCGACGCATGTTTCGACGCTGCTCAACATGCTCCTTCACCCAATTAACCGCGTCCGCTTGGATGTTGAGGTAGGTGTGTGCGGCTGATTTGACCGACCACCCTTCTTTCTTGCTTCTTGGGTCAATACCGACGGCTATGGGTTGGGTTTGCCGGTCAGAAGGTTCCCCGTTGAGACGAACACAAAACACCCCTCTCTTCCAAAAGGGAGTAGCCTTGCCGGATTTAACCCACCGCCTCGCCCGGCTGGGAGTGGTCGGCATGAGGGGGTTTTGGTTGTGGTCTACGACGGGCACGAACATGCGGTAAGTCTCCTTGCGGAGTATGTACATCCCTTCGCCCCTGGCCGACGTAGAGGTAGCAAACTAGGGAAGCATTCGCTACGTACTTTGGGCTGCCACGCCCAGTCGGCTCAGTCTCCTTCAAACGCCCCCCATGACTGGGTTGCTTGGGCAGGCTAGTCTTTCCTTGCCCTTGGGGTTTCAGGCTGGCTAGGCCCTACTCCCACAAGCCCCCAGCTAAGAATGGGGGTACTTGACGGCCTTTCTCCTCTCCAGCAATCACAGCCCCAGGATACCGAACTTTACGGCAGCTGTTTCTGCGCCAAGGTGCTCTCTGCTCTACTCTAGGGCCACCCGTGAGAGAAAGGCTTTTGACCGCCGATATTCGAGCTGCCAACGGCATCATCCACGTCATCGATGCAGTCTTGATCCCGCCGCGTTAGGCATTGGGCCACCACTTCGGGCATCATAGAAGCATCGAGATCCAGCACTTTATTGGGGAGATTCAGCGTGGAGCGGCCTAAGTGGGTAGCAATCGTTACAGGGATCCTGGCCATTGCTCTGGGGGTGGGCTACTTGCTGCTGGCACAGCTGTTGGATTATCGCGGGGGCGAGTTTTTGCCGGCACCGCTGGAGCCGCCGGCGATTTTGGGAGAGGGGATCCCTGGCTCATTGGGCCGGTTGAGCTGAGGGTGTTTTTGACTCCCCGCTCCCTTCTCTGGTCTCTTGCTCAGCTACTTCTCAGCAAAGCTCTCGACAAAAAAGCTCTCGACAAAACTGTATGCTCAGCTACAGCAAGCCCTATGCTGGAGAAGCGACTCGGATGGCTCAGCAATTTTGGGTTGCTTGATTTGAAGATTTGGGCAGGCTGTGGGTTGGGATGGTGCTGTCGCGCTCCACTTGGGTGTGGTTGTGGGCAGGGCTGGGTTTGGCGGCCCTGAGCCAATATCTGCAATGGGTTAGCGGGATCTATAGCTTTATCGCCCCCCATTCGTTGCCGCTGGCGGATCTGGCAGTGGCCGGGATCCTGGGAGGGACAGCAGCAGCAGGTCTGGCAGCGCGCCATTGGTGGCAGCAGGCTGGCCGACGGCAAAGTACTCCAAACCAGCGGACACAACCGCTGCGGCGGGTTAAGTTAACTCGGAATCAGGTGCAAGCCGATCTGGAAGATGCCGATCGCCTGATCCAGAAGCTGCAGAATGACATCAGTCGCCGTGCCCTGCGTGCCAAGCTGCAAGAGATCAATCAGCGGCTTAACCAGGAGGAATTGCATCTGGTGGTGTTCGGCACCAGTTCCGCCGGCAAGACCTCGTTGATCAATGCCTTGATGGGCCGACCAGTGGGCGAAACAGCCCCCACCCTGGGCACCACCCAGCAGGGATCCATCCACACCTACCAATTGGAGGGCTGGAACGGCCCCATTTCCCTTACCGACACACCTGGGCTGCTGACGATTGGGGGAGCAGGGGAAGCGGAAGCCCGCGACTTAGCCCAGAAAGCCGATCTGCTGATCTTGGTGGTGGCCGGAGACCTGCTGGCTTCGGAATATGCCGAAATGCTGGAGTTGGCCCGGCTGGGCAAATCCGCCATCCTGGCCCTCAACAAAACCGATCAGATGCTGCCGGAGGATGTGGAGACCATCTTGACCCATTTGCGCCGGCGCACTGCCGGTGTGATCCCTGCCGAACAGGTGGTGGCCATCGCCGCCGATCCAGAGCCCCTCAAGGTTCGCTACTACTCCGAAGATGGCTCTGTGTGGGAAACTTGGGAGCCGCAGCCCCCCGAGACAGAGGCCCTCATTCAACAAATGGCTCACCTGCTGCAGCAGAAGGGATCCCACCTGCGCTTGGCCAATGCCTTGTTGCAAACCCGAACTCTCAGCGAAGCCGTCCAGCAGGCCCTCCAAGAAGAACGTCGCCAACAGGGTCGCCAGATCGTGGAACGGATGCAGTGGGCCACCGCTGCTGCCCTGGCGGCAAACCCTCTTCCTGCTTTGGATGTGCTGGCAGGAGTAGCCATTCAGGCGCGCATGATTGGGGAACTGCACCAGGTGTTTGACCGACGCATTACCTTGCGCCGGGCCCAGCAAATTGCCCAGAGTTTGGCGCAAATGGTGGTGCAACTGGGGGGGCTGGAGCTGGCCACTCAGGCTTTGGGCTCTCTGCTCAAGGCCAGCCCCTTGATGGTGATGGGGATCCCCCTGCAGGCAGTGACGGGGGCCTACCTGACGCGGGTGGCGGGGCTCAGTTACCTAGAGTGGCTGTCCTCTGGGGATCCCTGGCAAGAGGAAATCCTGCAAGAGCGGATTAGGCAGCAGCTCCAAAACCGTCATCCTCTGGCCTTTCTCACCCAACTGGCCCGCCAAGCCCATTCCAATAGCTAGTCGAAGCATCCATCTTTTCGCCGCCGCAGGCCCAACCTATCCCGTTCTCCGCCCGCCGCAGAAAATCCATTACACTGAGTACAGCTTTTTCTAACTTAACTTTGTAGAAGTTCTGTAGATTAGCAGGCTCCAGGTCACACAAGAGAGAACATTTGTACCAGCCATACTCAGTGTTGCCGGAAAAAGTTGCACAATTTGTTAATCACCAAGTCAAGCCCAGTCCATCATTTTGTAGTCTGCTGCCCTAAACTGGCTCCGTTTGCGCCTTATGTCTTCCATCAACCCGACCTTGCCCATTCAGTGGATCGACGCGGATTCGGGAGAGGTGGTGGAAGAATGCCCTTGGGAGAGCAGTCCCCATCCGGGCACCTACGTCCAACTGGCAGAGCAGCACTACCTGGTTCTGGAAAAGCGTCATTCCTACCGGCTCCGGCAAGGCAAATACCACCTGTGTGGGATCCGCGCCCTGGTGCGTTCGGTCACCCCACCTCAGGAAGTGGGAAGGTTCCTGGGGGATCCCTCCTGTCGGTTTAATGCTCACTCGCCCTTGCTGCGTTGTGCCGTCAACCCCAGCGGGCCCTGTCAGGGCTGCCCCCACTACGAGTCGGCCCCGCGTTGCTAGCCCTCCAGCTCCAGAGCCAACACCTGGGTCAGCGCACGGTTGGTCTTTTCGCGAAACTCGGCCACGCTCACCCGTCCCAGCAAATACACGGCCAGCAACATCACCGCTGCCTCCACCCCAAAGACGGTGGCATAGGCAAGCACTGAAGAAGTGGGGAAGAGAATGCGCCCCAGATCGAGCAAAGCCCCGCCGAGCAAGGTGGAAACCGCCTGGGACATGGCCTGGGCCAGACCCCAAGCCCCGATAAAGGTGCCTGCCGTCTCCGCTGCCGTCAAGTCCAACATGAGGCTAATGGCGCCATTGGTGGTGATCCCAGAAGCCAAACCAAACAGGATCATGCACAGTTGCAACAGCCGTGAATTGCCTGTAAACCCTGAGGCAATGGTCAGCCCAAAAGAGATTGCCACCAGAAGGCAGCCCAGACGAGCCGTTGTCTGCTTGCCCAGCTTAGGCACGATGAAAAATCCGGTCAGCACAATCCCCACCAAAATGCCCAAACTCCAAAAGGCATTGAGTTGGGTGCTCTGGGCCACCGTCATGCCAAACACCTCGCCACCATAGGGTTCTAGGATCGGCTGTTGGATAAACAGGCCCATGGTCATCAACACCAAGAAGCCGAAAAAGATCAGGGTTTGGCGGCTGGCGGTCAGCACCTTGATGGCCGTGCCAAGGGTGATTTGGTCTTCCCGTCCGGCCAGGGTGGAACGGGATCCGTAGCGGGAATAGCGCTTTTCCACCCCCCAGGTAGCAACCACCCCCAGCAGGATCACCACGGCTGGAATGATGATGAAGAGGCGATTAATGGTGCTCTGCAGGTTGTCCGGATCCAAGCCCCGCAGCAGAACTGCCGAGCCAATGGCCCCGCCGGCAATCCCCACCATCAACATGGACCAGACAATCCCCACCAACTTAGAGCGGTTGTCCTCCTCTGACACATCCACCAGCAAAGCCGCAAAAGGTGTGGAGCAGGCGCTGAGGCAGAGACCATAAAGGGCAAACATCAAACAGGCCAAGCCTATCCAGCCATAGGTGGCTCCAGACCAGCCCGTAGCCGCAAAGCTCTCCCCCAAACCCCACACCACCTGCACCCCCAGGAAGATGCAGACCGCAAACAGCACCGATCCCAGACGCACATAGCCGGTGCGATGCAGGCCAAACAGGGGCTTGGCATCCGAGAGCTGCCCAAACCAAACCCGAGCCGGGGAGACCAACTGGTGCATGGCCAGGGATCCTCCCACCACTGTTGCCGGGATGGCCAGCAGATCCGTGTCGATCATGACGCGGTTCAGCACTCCCAGAGTGAGCAGCGACATCATTCCCAAGCCCATTTGAAACAGGCCCAGGCGGAACATGACATGCAGCGGCAAAGACTGAACCTGCACCTGAGGCTCTGGAGAAGCTGGAGTTACAGAAGCCACAGAAGCGTTGACCTCGGGATCCCGGCGGATATTGGCCATGATCTGGAATGATTCGAAAGGGTGCTACAGCTTTTTATCGTAGCCCAGGCGGCCTGGGATCCCGGCAAAAGCATGGGGTTGCCAAAAGTGAAACCGCCACACCCTCTCCCCTTTTGGGAGCTATTGTCAGGGTATAGTCCCCCAATTTCCAATCCTCAGGAATATTGCTATGCGCGCCCCCATCCCCTGGCTGCTGAGTTCACTGAGCTGGGTGGGCATTTCCCTGGCCGCTCCGCCGATGGTGTCTACTTCTCAGGCAACCCCTATGGATTTTCCCCTCCACCAGTCCCTTTCTTCCCCCTCGCCTTCAGAGTGGGCAGAGTACTTGGCCTACAGGCAGGTGATTGACCAGACGATCTCCATGACCTGGGATCCGCAAGCGCGAGCCTTGGCAAAGCAGTATGGGCTGGATATCTTCAACATCACCTGGGAAGATACCGGACGCCACAAGGGATCCGCCCTTGGCCCCAACATCAGCGACATGACCATCCAGGTACAACAGCTCAACCCCAGAACGGGCCGCTACGAGCTGAGCCTGATGCCGGTGATCCGCTACCCCAACTTTGCCGATCTGTCTGCCGACCTGCCCCTCGATAGCCTACAGGTGCTGGTGGGCAACGAAAAAGGAAAACCCCTGCAACCCGTGTCGTTGCGAGAGCTGCTGGGGAATCTGCGCCGCTACTTACATGATCCCGGCTCTTGGGCCGGCAACCGGAACTCCCTGCTGGCTCCACGGGATAGCCATGTGTTGGTGAGCGCCCAAGCTGCCTTTTTGCCTATCCCTGTCGGGGGCTCTGCCCAATTCAACCCGGTGTTGTTCAACTACCAATCCTATCCCGGTAACCCAGCCGTGCTGGCAATCTTGGCCACCCGCGAGGGCACCAGCATTACGGTGATCGAGAACCGCACCGAAGATAGGGTGGGCGGGGCTATTTGGGGCCAGCGCCTTTTCTTCAATCAAAACGGTGAACGGGCCAGCCTCACCGGGCAGCGCCTCAGCGATTTTCGGGCTGAGCAAGCCGCCAACCCAACCCCCAGAGATCCCCATTCGGCGGAAGTAGCAGAAGAAGCCCTGAACCTGGTGATGGTGATCCAAGTACCTGATACATTCACGCTGAACTCTCCTGAACATGGTTCAGGAAAGAAGCGATCGCATCCTGCCTATCTCTGAGCAGGAAGGCGGTATCCCGCAAAGCCCTGAGGAATACCCCCCGAGCGCTTTCCCCCTTCACTTCCCGGCAACCGTTGCAGTGGACTCAAGGATCAGGGGGAAACTTGGTCTACTATATCCCTCTCAATGACTTTTGCCAAACCGCCTAAAGCTCAGTAAATTCAGCAAAGTTCAGGGTTTTGGGGGTTAGAGGCATGCTCTCCAGCAGCGGCAGCCGCCGCGAAGGGAAGTTGAGGATATCTCTGTCAAGTTTTTCGGACCCGCAGACGACCTGGCCGGCCTCAGCAATGTAGAAGCCGCTGTCATCGGACATGGAGAGGTAGAGGGCCCCTTCACCGAGATCAACAACCTGGACATCGAGCGGGATCCCCGCTTTCCCATTCGGGTCACGGTCCAGTTCTACAAAGCCACCGACAATGGCGTGGTCTCTGCTGAAGACATGGCCCAAATCCACCATCAAATTGCCCGCGTCTATCGAGAGGCCGACTATGTGGGCAGCTTGGTGCTTCAGCGGGACACAGGCCGACCTACGGAGTACGACCGTGATGCAGAGACAGAGCGCCCCTTTCCCTTTCCTGGGTGGCCGTGGCGTTAGGGTCTGCTGCGCATTCTTCCCACAACCTGCAAGCGGGTGGCAGCATCTTCTCGCCCTAGAGTTTCTCTACTACACTGACAACTGACCTGGTGCCAAGAGGAGGGGGTGTCGGCCCGATATCCTCGGCAAGGTCTGGGTCTGTAGAGGCGGTTGCCAAAGTATCCTCTTTTGAGGCGGAGGTGCTTGCCTGTACCAGCTCTTGCCCAAGGCAGTGGGGAGCTTTTCCTGCAACACTATGGCTGACGCAGTTCCCGTTCGGCGCTACGACCTGTTTGTGCAGGCTTCCCGGCTGCTGCAGCGCTACCGGCAGCTCACGCCGGAACTCCGTCCCATAGGGCTGGAGGTGGCCCTGGCCATCCAGTATCACCGCGCTCAGGCCGGATCGGGATCCCTGCTGCCTTGGGTGGGATCCCCTCGCGGACTGCCCTTGCAGCAAGTGGCCCAGCGCATTTGCGACCCGTTTTACAGCAAAACCCACCCTCTTTTGCCGACCCTACCCGAAACCGGCGAGCCTTTGGTGTGGCCTCTGTTCAACCAAGGGGAAAACGGCTTGATCCGGCCCCTGGCCCCGAGCAAAGTGGGCGGGAAACTGGCGGAACGGCGCTGGCTCAAAGCCTGCAACAGCCAGGAAGGGATCGGCTGTCATGCCTTGGCGGCCCACCTGTGGCAGGACGAGCGCTTTTTGGCCGAAGACCGGGATCTCTGTCCTTTCCGCCTTTATGATGGGCGCTACCCCTTGAGCGTGGATCAAGGGCGACAGACTTGCGGCTTTGACGATCACCCCTGTGGCTGGCAGCCGGGACACCCCAAAATGTTGCAGGTGGTGGGCAAAGGCAAACAGGCCGAGATCCTGCTCCCCCACTGGACGGATGACATGTGGGCGATGCTCATTCCCTCCCATCGTCCGCTGCCGATTTACCCGCTCTTGGTGATGCTTTACTTTGGCCAAGAAACTTTGCAAAAGGGGCGGAGCAGCCTCTCCATCGAGCAATTTCGTCTGGATTTTCAGTTCAGCCAGTCTCAACTGCGCCTGTTGTTCGACACCCACCCTGAGCACCCCTTGAATCGACACCTGCTTACCTGGGCTCAGCAGCCAGAGGTGGAGTGGGGATCCACAGAACTCTTGCCCCAGATGCCGCCCCTCCTGCATCAACCTGCTGGGGGCAAGGTGGTTTTGGATCCCGATGAGCCGCCCCAGTTCCGCAGCAGTGGGATCCCTCACAGCGCCGGGACAGACCCGCTGATGGCAGAACGCCGCCGTCGACGTCAGTTGGAGCGCAGCGAGCGCCACAACGAGATCTTGCACCAGTTTCGCCGCTGGTTCCGCCTGGCAGGATTGGAAGTCCGGGAGGATCAGCATACCTTTGACTTTTTGGCCGTGGCGGACGGGCATCTGCTTTTGGCCGAAGTGAAGCTCCTGCACCACAAGGATGCGGCAGAGGCTTTGCAGGAAGTGGTGGGACAGTTGCTCTACTATGAGCGCTTTGCCCTCGGCCCTTGGATCGAGCAGGGCTTTTCCGTTCAGAAGGCCGCCGTTTTCGATGGACCGCCGCCGGATCCCTATGTGCGATTTCTAGAAGACCTGGGCATTGCCACCTACTGGATCAACGAGCAGCAGATGATCGATGGACCAGAAAACTCTTTACGCCTGCTGCGCCAGATGGGGGTGCGGGTACGACCGGATCCCGAATTGGGGGATTAGGGGAAAAAGCCTGCCCATATTCTCCCCTGAGTTTTGACTCAGGCGGGGGTAACTTCTTGTCTTCTTAAGCGTACCTTAGCTGCCCCTTTACTCAGATTCCTTCCTGAAGATGGTATCCATATAGTCCATATAGACGGTAAAAATACGGGATCCTTTGAAGTTTCGGGAGGAGTGAAGCAGATGTGGTCTAGGGTTACTTCGCGTCGTGTTGCCCAATCAATTGCGGTGCTAGTTTTTGGTTTGGTGCTTTTGGTTTCTCTGCAAGGGTTCGGCTCCAGAAGAACTCTTTTGCCAATACTTACACCTGTGCCCACACCGACCCCGACTTCAACACCCACAGCCACGCCAACACCGACGCCCACGCCGGGAGGCTGTGATCCCAACGCCAACCTGATCCCAGTTGGCACTGTCCAGGGCACTGGCTTCACTTCCCCCCTGGTGAACCAAACAGTCACGGTTTCTGGAATCGTAGTAGGAGACTTTGAAAATGAGGGGGTGGCTGGCCAAACCTATCTCCAGGGCTACTACCTACAAGATGATGGTGACGGGAATCCCGCCACATCAGATGGCATCTTCGTTTTCAGTGGCACAGCTAATAACGTCAGGCTTGGGGATAGGGTTCAGGTGACCGGAACGGTTGCTGAGTTCCGCCAGCAAACCCAGCTCTCCAACGTCACCAGCTTTACTGTCTGTAGCTCTGACAATCCGTTGCCGGCCCCAGTGCAGATCTCTCTACCGCTGACTGCGGAGCAAAGGGAAGCTCTGGAAGGAATGCTGGTCACATTTGGAAATCAGCCCCTGTTTGTAACCGACTCCTTCTTGCTGGGACGCCACGGGGAGCTGAGTGTGGCCACAGAGCGGTTGTTCACTCCTACGCAAATTGCGGCTCCCAGCCAGGCAGCTGCCATTCAAGCGGAAAACGACCGAAAGCGGATTCGCATTGATGACCGGCTGCTCACCCAAAACCCAGATCCGGTTATCTACCCCACTCCGGGTGGCCTGAGCGCGGCTAACACTGTGCGCGGCGGCGATCGCGTCAGCAACATCACCGGGATCATGACCCAGTTGCGAGGCCGGAATGTCAGTGGCGATGTGGATGCGACCATTGACTACCGTATCCACCCCAATGATCCCAACAACTTGCCCAGGTTTACAGCCACCAACCCTCGCCCGCAAAACCCACCCTCAGTAGGGGGCTCCCTGAGGGTAGCTAGCTTTAACCTGTTCAACTACTTCAACACCTTCGGCAACGCCTGCTTCCCCAATAACTCCTCCTGTCAGGGAGCCAGCAACGCCACCGAGTTCACCCGCCAGCGGGATAAGCTCATCGAGGCTATTCGCCGCATGGATGCCGATATCGTAGGCCTCAACGAGTTAGAAAACGATGGATACGGTTCGAATAGTTCCATTCAGGATTTGGTGAACGGGCTCAACCAGGTCATGGGGGCAGGAACCTACGCCTTTGTGAATGTTGGAGTGCCCAACCTGGGCGGCGATGCCATCACCAACGGCTTTATCTACAAGCCAGCTACGGTTGAAATTGCCCCCGGCACTAACCCGGCCTTCCTGGACACAGGGGAATTCACCCAAGGCCCCGGACGCTTCCATCGTCCTCCTCTGGCTGTAACCTTCCGGCAGCGGAGCAACAACGCCACCTTCACTGTTGTGGTCAACCACTTCAAGTCCAAGGTTTCTCCCTGCGATCCTATTGACAACGATCCCTTCCAAGGCAATTGCAACGGCAACCGCACCCGGGCCGCTCAGCAACTCTTGAGCTGGCTCGCCACCAATCCAACTGGCTCCACCGATCCGGATGTGTTGATTATGGGGGATCTCAACTCCTACGCTATGGAGGATCCGATCAAAACTCTGGAGGCGGGCGGGTTCATCAACCTCAATGGCTCCAACAGCTACTCCTTTAGCTTCCAAGGACAGTGGGGATCCCTGGATCATGCCCTGGCCAACAGCAGTCTGAGACCCCAAGTTACAGGCTCAGCTAAGTGGCACATCAACGCTGATGAGCCCGTGAGCTTGGACTACACCCTGAGCTTCAAGAGTCCCTCTCAGCAGAGCCTCTTCTACGCCAGCGATCCCTTCCGCTCTTCCGACCACGATCCGGTGCTCGTTGGCTTGAACCTGACTCCGGCCCCAACACCGACACCGACGCCCACACCGACACCAACTCCTCCTTCCGTTAACCTGCCTTTGACAGAAGGCTTTGATAACTGCAACCCTGCTCCAGCCGGCTGGCAGATTGTGGATGTGGACGGCGACACCAGTCGTTCCTGGCGTTGTGTCAACTCCCTTGCCGAGGCCAACGCTTTCAACGGTCAGCAACCGGGTAATGACTGGCTGATCACTCCTCCTCTGAACCTGGCTTCCGTCAGCAACCCAGTTCTGACCTTCCGCAATCAGAGTTCTTTTAGCGATAACGGCCTTCCTCCTTCGCAACAACTAAGCGTTCTTTACTCCACCAACTACAGCGGTGCAGGCACTCCAGCGGCAGTGAATGCAGCCACTTGGACTGCTCTGACGATTCCCACTCTCTCTACGGGCAGCTTCGTCGACTCCGGCCCGATTTCTCTGGCTGGGATCCAGCCTTCCAACCGTGTTTACATTGCCTTCCGCTATCGCTCTTCTGGTACAGCTTCCGGCTCGGCCACTCGCTGGCGGGTGGATAGTGTCAACATCTCCGGGAACTAGGTGTGGGATCCTAGTGCCAACCTGAGTCTGATTGGCAGTGGCTGGGAAAGTGGATCTGCTTCCTCAGCCGTAACGCTCTCCTATGTGGTCTTGGCCGGGATCCGCCGTTGCTCAGCGGGTTTCGAGCAGAGGGATTGATTTTTGGAGCACGGACTAAAGGGAGAGGAGCCGGGGGTGGTTGCCTTTGGCGGCACGGAGCGCTTAAGACACTTCGGGAGAAAAATGGTTGAGGATCCGGGGGGATTGCAATGTCCTCGTCTCAATCGAAATGACCTCATTATGGGATCCCCACCTGGGCGCAGATTTGCCCCTGTCGGTCGAACAACGTCACCGCCAACAGCAGGGATCGACCGGCATACTTTTGCACATAGCCTGTGGCTCGCTCCAGGATTTGGCGAGCCAACTCCTGCATCACGGGTGCTGCCCAGCCAAGGCCATCCAGATGGTGCACCGCTGCCTCTACTGTCCGCAACTCCAGCACTTGCCGTGCCTGTTCTGCCGTTCCCCCACGCCGGATCAGGGCTGCCGCCAGAATTTCCAAGCGGGCATCGGCCACGTGGCTGGAAGTGGTGAAGATCCCCCCTGCCAGCTTGATCAGCTTGCCGTGGTAGCCGATCAAATGAATGGACTCCGCCCCCCGCAGCGCCGCTTCCACCAGCAACGGCCCTATCCAATTGGCTACTCGCAGGATCTGGTCTTCCGGGATCCCTTGCCGCAGCGCCACTTGCTGCCCATGGCTGCCCACGCAAAAGATCAAATGCTTGTGCCGCTCCAACTTTTGTTGCAGCTCTTGGCGGGCTTGCTCTAAGCTCTCAACACTTGAGGAAGGCTCCACCTCCGCCCGCGTTCCCAACAGGGCCAGCCCTTCCAGCACCCCAAAAGCGGCATTGGAGGTGCGCTCGGCCAGCAGCTTTCCTTCCGGCAAAATGATGCGCACCCGCAGGCGGCAGCCCTCTGGGATCCCGGGCAAAAGATTGATCTCAAACAAACGGCGGGCATAGGCATAAATGGCCGGGCTGCCATCGGTGCGTCGCCCCAGCCCTTCCCCGGCTTCCAAGATCAAGGGGGGATCCTCGGGATCCCTCTCCTCCAACCTCACCCAAGCCCAGACCGGCGTGTCGCGGGTGAGATCCAGGTGGGGGCCGGGATCCGAGCGGGTAATGGCCAGAGCTGTTGTCTTCTCCAAGGCAGCTACCTGCTCCACCGGGATGTGGATCCGAGCCTCAAGGGACTGGGGCTCAGCCTGCACCGCAACAACCAAGCGCCCCCCTTCCTTCTCCAAAGGGATCCCCAGAAGGTGGTGAAGAGCAGCCCTGGCCGAGGCAACGGCGAAAACGGGCAAGGTATAGCCCCGCGGTCGGGATCCCTGAACAGCATCCTGCATCTGCACAGCTTTTTGCTTCGGAAATGGATGACCGGAAAACCAAAATCTCCGGAAAATGCACACCTCAATTGTGGCTTGTGAGAGAACCCAGGAGTTTCGGGGAACACCTCCCGGAAGCAATCGTTAAATGATCTGGGGGAAGAAGAGGGGATCCGAAATTTGCCTTTTTCAATGAAGGTAGTCGAAAACTGGGGCAGCTATGAGCGAAGCAGTGCAGCACTACCTTGAGCGTCTGGAGTCGCAAATACAGGAGCTAAAAGCTGCCATCGAGCGGATGCCCGAGCAGGTGGTGGCTGTTCTCCTGGCTACCCAGGAAGCCAAAAAAAACACCCCCGCCCCCTCCCGTTACAGCGTTCTAATCTCAGACTTGGTGGAAGATGGCAGCCACAACTTCCTGCTGGATGATGAACCCACCGTGGTGAGCAACCGCAGCATGGGGCATGAGCTGGCCCCCGAAGCCCAAATACAGCGCCTGAGTGCCCAGTTAACCGCTGCCTACAACCGCATTGCCGCTCTGGAAGAGCAGCTCTTGGCCCAGCGCTTGCAACACTAGACTAAACCACTAAACTGACACTCATCTAGCAAGGCTTCAGCGGGGGGCAGCAGAGGGCTTGCCTTTGCGTTGCACATCCTGCATCTGGAAGCCGTGTTTGCGCAGCTCTTGATCCAGCACCAGCTCGTTTTCCACGTGATCCACAAACAACACGCCGTTGAGGTGGTCGATTTCGTGCTGGATCACCCGCGCCAGCAAATCGTCCGCTCGAAAGGTGCGGGGCCGCCCCGTTTCATCCTTGAACGAAACCACAATCCCTTCTGGGCGCACGACCTCGCAAAACACCCCCGGAATGCTTAGACAACCCTCCTGCCCGGCAACGGCCTCGCCAATGTACTCCCGGATCTCCGGGTTGATCAGCACCAGCGGTGGCACCTCCGGCTTATCGGGATAAAGATCCACCACAATCATGCGCTTGGGAATGCCAACCTGCGGAGCCGCCAGACCAATCCCATCAAAGCTGTACATGGTCTGCAGCATGTCCCGGGCAAGCTGGCGGATCTCGTCGTTGACCTGGCTGATGCGCTTGGCCGGCTGCCGCAGCACCTTGTCCCCCATGCGATAAATGTGCAGGGGCGGATGCTTCAGCTTCACTTTGGGAACGGCAACAGAAAGGGTAGCCACCATCCGGCAGATCTCACAGAATAACAGCAGGTATTAGGCCTGGATCCCCATTCTACATTCAGTCCCGGTTGTGCTGAAACCATTGTTGCCTAGCTCTCCTCTCCCTTTGGAGAGGGGGTAGAGGCTTGTTTGGGATGATCATGGCTCAGGGTTGCCGTCGCCAGCCTCTGGAAGTCGTTGGGCCTGTTGGTCAATTCCCTGCTTAAAGCCCAAGGCCACCAAAATATTGGAGAGGGTGAGAAAAGCCTCTGCCCCTCCATGCAAGGGATCCACATTGGCCAGGGAAGTGCCGTAGTGCATCTGAGCGTACAGCCCTGCCGGGATGCTGACGGCCACAAAAAGCAACAGCAGCCAAAATCCAACCAAGGCCAAACGTGGGATCCGGCGCAGCCGCGACAGGAAGAATAAAAAGACCAGGTAGGGGAACAAAGAAAGGGCAAATAAACTGTTCATCGCCTAGTCGGGATCCCCCTCCTGTGCAGGCTCGTCGGCTCTCTCAGCTCGCCAAATGCGGTAGGCAGCCCAAGCCAGGGTACAGTTGCCCAGCAAGGTGAAGCTGGCCTGTGCAGTCACCACCCAGTCTAACTTGGGGTCGTTGTCAAACCAGTGCCAGGTGATCGCGCACATCGCCCCTAACAAAGCAGGCAGCATCGCCCAGCTTAGACCTCGCCATTCGGGCCGGCCCACTCGCTCCCCAAATTGCCACACGAGAACAACAGCAGCGATCCACTCCAAAACACTGGCAACGTGAATCCACCAGGTGGGAAGCGAAAGGGCGTGCATCAGGCGCTGAGGGAATGACGCAGCAGTTGGCGGTAAGTGGCCTCCTGCAACAGCATTTGCTTGTGCAGTTTGACCAAAATGTCCTTGGCCTGCTCGGGGCTCATCCGAGAAACCAAGGTCTCGAAAGCCCGCTGGCGAAATTGCTGCTCCAAAGAGAGCTCTAGCGTTTCATCCATCATTATCACCTCAGGGTGCTCAGGTAGAGAGGTCTGCAAAGAGTTCCAACAGCGCAGATCTGGCCAGGTAGTGCAAGCAGGATAATACATATCTTAACAAATCGCAACAACGTGACAAGATGCCGGATCTCGACGTGCCGGAAGGGAGCTTGGCCGAGGCGAGGGCAGAGAACCTCAACCCAGTGGCAGAAAAGTACAGGCCCGTCAAGTTGGACAAAGGTGCATTTTGGATGGGGAAGGGGGAAGATTTTCCGGCAGGGATCCCTTTACATCCTTTCACGTTGTGCGACTTAGCAAGGCTCCATGATAGAAGTGAAGTACTCTGGAGCTTTGTTGCCACCCTTGCTGATTGGTGACTTACTTTGCTTGAATTGCCATGACCATTTTTGTGGGGAACCTAAACTATAAAGCCTCAACAGAAGAACTGAAAGCTTTCTTCCAGCAGAGGTGGAACGTTAAGTCGGTTACAATCCCGATAGACCGAGAGACAGGTCAGACACGAGGCTTCGCGTTTGTGGATCTGGCAACCGAAGCTGAGGAGGACGAAGCCATCGAGAGCGCGAACGGGCAGGAATTCATGGGCCGGCCTCTGCGTTTGGATCGAGCCAGGCCCCGCCGCCAAGCCTAAGCAAAGATTGTTCAACCCTGGGTTTGCCATTCTGGACAACCAAAGGACTCCGTCCCGCTAACGCGAACGGCAAGGTTTATCCCAACAGATGGGAGAGCTGCAAAGTCTCCAAGAGCGCCCAAGATGGTAAGGTTGCTACATCTTTCCGACATTCATCTGGGTAGTGGTCTTGCCTACGGCCACATTAACCCAGCTACCGGCCTGAATACCCGTTTGGAAGATTTTGTAGCTTCTTTGCGCTTGTGCATTGACCATGCTCTCAACCAAGCGGTGGATCTGGTGTTGTTTGGGGGCGATGCTTTCCCCGATGCGACACCCCCCCCTCTCCATCAAGAGCTTTTTGCCCAACAGTTTCGCCGCCTGGCCGATGCAGGGATCCCAACCGTCCTGTTGGTGGGCAACCACGATCAGTACGGGCAGGGACAGGGAGGCAACAGCCTGGCTATCTACCGCGCTTTGGGGGTCTCAGGCTTTATTGTGGGGGACAGACTGGAAACTCATCGGATCGAAACTCGCGGTGGCCCGGTGCAGGTGACCACTTTACCTTGGCTGAGTTGCTCTGCTCTACTCGCCCAACAGGAAAGCTTGGCGCTTGAAGGGGAAATCCTCGCGCATCAGCTCCTGCAGCGCCTCCGCCTAGCCCTAGAAGGGGAGATCCGCACCCTGCAGCCAGGGATCCCGGCGATTTTGCTGGCTCACGTCATGGTGGAGACAGCCCGCTACGGAGCAGAACGCCATCTTTCGGTGGGCAGAGGATTTACGGTGCCCCTTTCGCTGCTGGCTCGGCCTGCCTATCAATATGTTGCCTTGGGGCATGTACACCGTCACCAGGTGCTGTGTCGGGATCCCTTGATGCTCTATCCCGGCAGCATTGAGCGGGTGGATTTTGGCGAAGAAAAAGAGGAAAAAGGCTGTGTGCTGGTGGAAGTCACCCCTACGGGGGCCAGCTATGAATTTTTGCCCCTGCCAACCCGTACCTTTCACACCATTCGCCTGGATCTGAGCGCAGATCCACCCCAGCAGGCGCAGTCCAAGCTGCTGGCCGCCATCGCCAAGGCCCCCGTGGCCGGCTCCATCCTGCGGTTGATCTACCGCATACGGCCCGACCAGCTAGAGTGCATTGATGAGCGGGCTCTGCACAACGCTCTTGCCCCTGCTTTTAGCTACACCATCGCCCCAGAAGTGGTCAGCCCCAGCCGCATCCGTCTGCCGGGATGGGATCCCAGCCGACTTGAGCCCCTGACGGCTCTGGAGCAGTATTTGGCCAACCGCAGCGATCTGGCCCCCTTGCACAACGATTTGCTGGCCGCCGCCCGTCAGTTGTTGGAGGAATATGCGGATCCCTTGCAGGACTGGGATCCCAACTGGGAGGAGCCGGGAGCTTCAAGCCCTGCCTCAGCAGAAGAGGAGCAGTTGCCTTTGTTTTGACTGGTTTTGAGATGCTGATACATTCACGCTGAACTCTCCTGAACATGGTTCAGGAAAGAAGCGATCGCATCCTGCCTATCTCTGTTCGCGTTAGCGGGACGGAGTCCAAGCAGGAAGGCGGTATCCCGCAAAGCCCTGAGGAATACCCCCCGAGCGCTTTCCCCCTTCACTTCCCGGCAACCGTTGCGGTGGACTCAAGGATCAGGGGGGAAACTTGGTCTACTATATCCCTCTCAATGACTTTTGCCAAACCGCCTAAAGCTCAGTAAATTCAGCAAAGTTCAGGGTTTTGGGGGTTAGAGGCATGCTCTCTTTGTCGCCTCAGGGTTCATAGGGGTGGGGATGGGGGATCCCTGTACGAAGAAATCAGGACAGGAGTGCTTGCCAAAGCTGCGGGCTCCTCAAGTTTCAAGTGATCTGAATCACTTCGAAATGGCAAAAAGCAACACAAACTGGGAATCGGGTTGAAGACGTTGGCAACGACGGCATCAGCTCACTCACAGGGAACTGACTCAGACTGGTAGACCTCACACTGCCAGTCTTTTTTTGTTTAGGGCCTGGGGGCTGTGAAGTCGCAGCGAGCGGGGGATCCCTTTCTAGCATTCATGAAATTCCCATCTTCTTTTCTATAGAGTCAGCTGGAAATCGCAGGAGCCCCGCACTGTACACGTAGGGTCAGTGCCGGGAGGAATGCGAGGTTACAATAGAACCATGACCCAAGTCCTGACCGTCTCCTGCAAGCTCAAGGTAGCCCAGTCGCAAGCCGCCAAATTGGACGCGACTTTGGAGGCTTTTGGCCAAGCCTTGAATTGGGTCAACCAGAACACGCCGGAGAAGATCGTCAACGCGGTCAAGCTGCAATCCCTTTGCTACTACGAGATTCGAGCCCGGTTTGGCTTGTCCAGTAACTTGGCTCAACAGGTGTGCAGACGGGTAGCGGGTTCCCGCAAAGTGGCTAAGCAGAAAAAGCGTCCCGTCAAGGAGTTTAAGAGCGGCTTTGTTACCTACGACGCTCGCATCTTTTCGTTCCGTCAAAAAGACTGGACGGTGTCGCTGACCACGGTTGAAGGGAGAGAACGCTTTGAGCTAGCCATTGGTAACTACCAGAGGGGAATGCTGGCTGGCTCTAACCCCAAATCGGCCACCCTAGTCCAGCGGAAGGACGGCGCCTACTACATCCAGATTTGCGTAGAGAAAAAACCACCCAAGCAACAAGATACCGACAAGGTGATCGGGGTGGATTTGGGCAGGACGGATATCGCTCATACCTCAGAAGGGGACAACTGGAATGGACAGCAGTTGAACAGAGTCCGAGACCACTACTCCCGGTTGAGGGCGGCACTCCAACGCAAAGCCAGTAAGGGCACCCGCAGTTCGCGGCGCAGATGCCGTCAACTGCTGCAACGGCTGTCTGGCAAGGAGAGGCGCTTTCAAGTGTGGGTCAATCATCGCATCTCCAAAGCTATTGTCTCCAGGGCAAAGGCTACCAACAGCGCTATTGCTCTGGAAGACCTGACAGGGATCCGGAAAAGAGTCAATCAACAGCCACGCAGCAAAGCCGAGCGGCGTAGGACCAACAGTTGGGCGTTCTACCAACTACGTCAATTTCTGGAATACAAGGCGAGGGTTGCAGGGGTTTCTCTGGTTCTTGTGCCGCCTGCTTACACGTCGCAGACCTGTCACAAGTGTTTACACATCCATCCCGATCCTGCGCAATCCTACCGCAGTGGCAAGTCGTTCAAGTGTGGGCACTGTGGATGGGAAGGAGATGCGGACTTGAATGGTGCAAACGTAATTGCGCTCTTGGGGGCTGTCGTAAACCAGCCTAGAGGTCCGGGCTTGTTTTGTTCTCTGGTAGAGCAGAACAGGCTCAGGGCTACTGAAAGCCCGCTCCGTACCGCTTAGCGGTCGGAGTCGGGTAGTTTACTGCAAGTAGGTGTAGGCCCGCAGATTGTCTTCAAAGTGCTGCTGCAAGGCGCGGGCTTGATCCAGCGTGATCTGCCCTCGCTGCAGGGCGGTCTCGGTGGCGTGGTGGAGGGTCTCCACCAGATCTTCGCTGTTGTACTGCACCCAGCTCAGCACCTCGCCGATGGTGTCCCCCTTGATGACTTGGGAAACTTGGTAGCCGCCGGGGCGGGAGCGAATATGCACCGCGTTGGTATCGCCAAACAGGTTGTGCAGATCCCCTAGGATCTCCTGGTAGGCACCCCCCAGAAACACCCCCAGTAGGTAGGGATGCCCGTTGGGGTCGTGCAGCGGCAAGACCGAGGTGATCTGCCCATCTTCGCCGAAGAAGCGGTTGATCTTGCCGTCGCTGTCGCAGGTGAGATCGGCCAGGGTAGCCCATTGGCGTGGCTCCTCATCCAAACGATGAATCGGCATGATGGGGAATACCTGGTCGATGGCCCAGCTATCCGGCAGGGATTGGAACAGGGAGAAATTGCCGTAGTAGATGCTGGCCAACATTTCGTCCAGATCCAGGAGATCCACTGCCACAGGGTGCCCTGCTTGGTGCTGCTCGTAGGCCAAGGTGCAGATCTTGTCGGAGCAGTTCCAGAACAGCCGCTCCACTTCAGCTCGCTCCTGCAGGCTGAGGGATCCCTCGGTGAACTGACGCAGGGCGGCCTCCTTCAGCTCCTGACAACGGCGATAGTTGACCACCAGAGTATCGGGCTGGATTTGGTAGTAGAGCTGGTTTAGCTTCTGGATCACCTCCGCATCGGAAGTGAGCTGGGTGGGCATCGGGTAGGGGCTGGCAGCGTTGACATCTTGCACGTCAAACACCAGCACCGACTGGTGGGACATGAGGGCGCGTCCGCTTTCGGTCACCAGTACCGGCGGCTGGATCCCGTGGGGTTCTAGGGCGGTCAGCACGGTCTGCACCACGGTGGCGGCGTAGTCCTCCATGCTGTAGCTCTGGGAAAAAGGATTGGGGGACTGGGATCCGTCGTAATCGACCCCCAAGCCGCCGCCGATATCCAGGTAGCCCATGGGGGCCCCCAGCTTGACCAGCTCGATGTAGATTTGGCTGGCCTCCCGCACGGCCCGTCCATGCACGCTCACCATCGAGATCTGGGAGCCGATGTGGTAGTGCAACAGGCGTAGACAATGCAGCTTGCCCGCTTCCCGCAGCCGTTCCACCACTTGCAAAATCTCGGTGGCCGTGAGGCCGAACTTAGCCCGATCCCCAGCCGAGGTGCCCCAGCGTCCACTGCCCTGGGCGGAGAGCTTGGCCCGTACCCCCAAGATGGGGTCGATGCCCAGTTGGTCGGCAGCCTCCAGCACCAGCTCCAGCTCTTGCAGCCGCTCCAAAACGATGATGGGTGTGCGCCCCAGCCGCTGGGCCAAGAGAGCCGTCTCCATAAAATCCCGGTCTTTGTAGCCGTTGCAGATCAACAAAGCCCCGGGAGTATCCAGCAAAGCTAGGGCAATCAACAGCTCCGGCTTGGATCCCGCCTCCAGGCCAAAGTGGTAGGCACGACCGTGTTTCACCACTTCCTCCACCAGGTGGCGCTGCTGGTTCACCTTGACGGGATAGACCCCCCGATAGACGTTGGGGTATCCAAAGCGCTGGATGGCCTGCTGAAAGCTCTCGCAAATTTGCCGCATGCGGTCGGCCACGATCTCGGGAAAGCGAATCAAGAGGGGCAACTGCAGGCCCCGCGCCACCAGATCCATCACCAAGTGGTACAGGTCAATGCCCGGTTCCTGCTGCTGTAAGCCCTGTGGGGTCACCTCCACATGACCGGCGGCGTTGATACGGAAGTAGGGATCCCCCCAACCTGAGATGCGATAGAGCTTTTCGCTGTCTCGCAGTGTCCAGGGAGAACGAGTCAAAGTCGGCATAGTAGTCCCCCAGATACCGAGATGTGAACAGCGCAGGATTTCTGCACAGAATCCACAATATATTGCCTTATTCCAGAATATGTCAAGATTTTTCTGGTGCGGGGGGACTCAGGCCCAAAAACCGCTAAGCCTTGCCAGACAAGGCTTTGGCTTGAGGATCTCTGTGCAACTGCCGCAGAAGTCATCTCGCTCAATCTCTTGTTTGCGCTGTTTTTCTTTGTTTTCCTCTTGAATTCTCCGTTTTCCGTCTCTCCTTTCTGAGCTTGGGTCGGATCCCGACTTTTGCTGGGAAGCGTAGCGAGGAATACGGGGATGGCGCAGAGGGAAAGACAGCCACCTGGGGAAAGTGGGCCACGCACGGGATCCCAAGAGCTCTCGCCGGCAACCCTTGACAGGGCCCCGCAGGCAAGACAAGGATTGGGGCGGTGACCTCGGAGAACCTGAACCATGGCTCAACTGCCCCGCTTCCGTCGCCGAGAAGTGTTGCTTTCTTTATTGGCCACCAGCGCTACCTTGAGCGCCTGCCAAAGGGGATCCCGTTCTGACCAACCCAGCGGCAGGGATCCCGTTCCTGCCTCCGGCAGCCAGTCCTCCGACAAAGTTTTGCTGATCAACGGAGCCGGGGCCACCTTTCCGGCTCCTCTTTACTTGCGCTGGTTTTCCGATTACCGCCAGGTGGATCCCAAGGTGGAGATCAATTTCCAACCGGTGGGCAGCGCCGCCGGGATCCGGCAATTTATTGACCAGACAGTGGACTTTGCCGCCAGTGATGTGGCCATGACCGATGCCGAGATCGCCGAGGTGAAGCGGGGTGTGGTCATGATCCCGATGACCGCAGGCAGCATTGCCGTAGGCTACAACCTGCCGGGGATCCCTTCTGGACTCAAGCTGTCTCGACCCGTTTTGGTGAAGATCTTTCGCGGCCAAATCGACCAGTGGCGGGATCCGGAGATCCTGGCCCTGAACCCGGAGCTAACCATTCCCGATCTGCCCATCACCGTCTGCTACCGCTCCGATGGCAGCGGCACCACCGATACCTTTACCCGCCACCTGGCGGCCATCGATCCGGCTTGGGCCTCAGAAATCGGTGTTGGCATGTCGCTAGAGTGGCCGGTGGGCATTGGGGTGAAAGGCAACGAGGGCATGAGCGCCCAAATGCTTCTCAGCGAAGGGGTGATCGGCTACGTGGAGTCGGTCTATGCCCGCGAGCTGGATCTGTCGGTGGCGGCTCTGCAGAACCGCCGCGGCGAGTTCATTCTCCCCTCCCCGGAAGCCTCGGCCCTGGCCTTGAGCGAAATTGAGCTGCCGGAAAACCTGCGGGCTTTTGTGCCGGATCCCGCTGGCCCTGGAGCGTATCCCATCGTCACCTACACCTGGATCCTGACCTACCGCCGGTACTCGGATCCCGCCATGGCCGCCGCCCTGCAAGCTGTGCTCCGCTGGGCCCTTACCGAAGGACAAGCCCTGGCCGAGGAGATGGGCTACCTGCCCCTGGCCGCAACCGTTGTGAACCGCGGCCTGGAGGCGCTGCAGCTTATCCAGAGCTAGCCTGGCAGCAGTCCCCCAAGAGTTGCCAATAGCTGCCAACCCAGGCCATACCCCAAGCGGCACCGAAAGCAAGGCTGCTGCAGGTACGGAGATCCGTAACCGGTCTGCCCTTCAACCCCGAGAAATGGGCGGCATTCTCGCCCTGGCCTCGCCAACCAGCTGGTTAGGATCGACCCAGGAAGTGACCAAGCATCTGCCGGATTTTCACAGATTGGCTGCCCAAGCTACTTCACACAGGCTGGCGGCGGTAACCGAAGCAATGTACTCAAGAAGAGGAGAATAAGGAGCCGATGGGAAAAGTTGTAGGAATTGACCTGGGCACAACCAACTCGGTTGTCGCCGTAATGGAGGGGGGTGTCCCCACCGTCATCGCCAATGCTGAGGGCACTCGCACCACGCCCTCGGTGGTTGCCTTCACCAAAGATGGAGAGCGCCTGGTGGGCCAGATGGCCCGCCGCCAAGCGGTGCTCAACCCGGAAAACACGTTTTACTCGGTTAAGCGGTTCATCGGTCGTAGGTACGATGAGCTGAATGCCGACTCCAAGCGGGTCTCCTACCAGGTGCGGCGGGACGAGCGGGGCAATGTCAAACTGTACGCACCCCGCCTGAACAAGGAATTTGCGCCGGAAGAGATTTCGGCCATGGTGCTGCGCAAGCTAGCGGATGATGCCAGCCGCTACCTGGGCCAGCCGGTCACCCAAGCGGTGATCACGGTTCCTGCTTACTTTAATGACTCGCAGCGGCAGGCCACCAAAGATGCGGGCCGCATTGCCGGTTTGGAAGTGCTGCGCATCATCAACGAGCCGACAGCAGCCTCTTTGGCCTACGGCTTGGACAAGCGCAACAACGAGACCATCCTCGTCTTCGACCTGGGCGGCGGCACCTTCGACGTGTCCATCCTGGAAGTGGGGGATGGCGTTTTCGAGGTGAAATCCACCAGCGGCGACACGCAGTTGGGGGGCGACGACTTCGACAAGAAGATCGTCGATTGGATGGCCGAGCAGTTTAAGCAAATGGAAGGGATCGACCTGCGGCAAGACCGGCAGGCGCTGCAACGGCTAACGGAAGCTGCGGAAAAAGCCAAGATCGAGCTGTCCAGCGTTTCCGAAACCACCATCAACCTGCCCTTCATCACTGCCACTGCCGATGGGCCCAAGCACCTGGAGCTGAAGCTCTCCCGCGCCCAGTTTGAGCACCTCTGTGCCGACCTGCTGGAGCGCTGCAAGGGGCCGGTGGAGCAAGCCCTGCGGGATGCCAAGCTCACCAAGGCCGACATCAACGAAGTGGTGCTGGTGGGGGGATCTACCCGCATTCCGGCAGTGCAGCGGCTGGTGAGGGAGCTGCTGGGCAAAGAACCCAACCAGAGCGTCAACCCCGATGAGGTGGTGGCGGTTGGGGCGGCCATCCAAGCGGGTGTGCTGGCGGGCGAAGTCAAAGACGTGCTGCTGCTGGATGTCACCCCCTTGTCCTTGGGGGTGGAAACCCTGGGCGGCGTGGCCACCAAGCTGATCCCGCGCAACACCACCATCCCCACCCGCAAGTCGGAGATCTTCTCCACTGCCGAAGATGGGCAGACCTCCGTGGAAATCCACGTGGTGCAAGGGGAGCGGGAGCTGGCCCGCGACAACAAATCTCTGGGCCGCTTCAAGCTGGACGGGATCCCGCCGGCCCCCCGCGGTGTGCCCCAGATCGAGGTCACCTTCGACATCGACGCCAACGGCATCCTCAAGGTGACGGCCAAAGACAAAGGCAGCGGCAAAGAGCAGAGCATCTCCATCACCGGCGCCTCTACTTTGGATAGCAAAGAGGTGGAGCGCATGATTGCTGAGGCAGAAAAATACGCTGCCGAAGACCGGGCCCGCCGGGAGAAAATTGAGCGCCGCAACAAGGCCGACTCGCTGGCCTACCAAGCCGAGCGGCAGTTGAAGGAGTTGGGCGACAAGATCTCCTCCAGCAAACGCAGCCAAATCGAGACTCTGGTGCGAGAACTGCGGGAGGCCATCCAGCGGGAGGACGACAGCGCCATCCAGAGCAAAGAGCGGGAGCTGCAAGAGGCTCTCTACGCCA
The DNA here is from genome assembly GCF_054059035.1 of Thermostichus sp. MS-CIW-36. Taxonomy (NCBI): domain Bacteria; kingdom Bacillati; phylum Cyanobacteriota; class Cyanophyceae; order Thermostichales; family Thermostichaceae; genus Thermostichus; species Thermostichus sp. MS-CIW-36. Next base: position 114,775 of record NZ_JBSSBR010000002.1, on the reverse strand, counting down.
TGAGCAGCGAGCTGTATCAACAGCCGGGGGCCTCCTCTGGCCCCACTCCCGGCTCAGGGAAAACCTCCGGCGGCAGCGATGATGTGATCGATGCCGACTTCACCGAGAGCAAGTGACTGCTCAGGGATCCCTCCGTGGGCCGCGGGCCCAGGGCGGATCCCGCCCTTACTTGTAGCGCCGATAATGAGGAGGGACGGGATGGGCGATGGCGTCTAGCCCGCCTCCTCATTTTCTTCAGTAGGTCGGAGGGAAGGAGCCCTTGCCGGGGACGCCTAGCCTCGTGGTTTTCTGCCCACTCTCAGCGATTTGCCTGCGGACGCCTCCATGCAAAACTTTAAGGACTACTACAAGATTTTGGGGGTCAGCAAAACGGCCACTGCCGATGAGGTGAAACAAGCCTATCGGCGCCTAGCCCGCAAGTATCACCCAGATGTCAACCCCAACGACAAAGCGGCTGAAGAGAAATTCAAAGACATTAACGAAGCCTACGAAGTTCTCTCGGATCCCAGCAAGCGCAGGCAATACGACCAATTTGGCCAATACTATCAGCAGGGCGGGTTTCGCTCCAGCCGCGATGCCTACACCTACAGCAGCAGCCCCTTCAGCCAAGACTTTGGGGGGAGCGGATTTGGGGGGAGTGGCGTCGATTTCAGCCAATTTGATGATTTTCAAGACTTCATCGATCAACTGCTGGGCCGGGTGCGCAGCCAAACCACAGACCGCAGCAGCGGATTTTCGGGATCCACTGGCAACACCAGTTACGATGCTGAGGCCACCATCCAGATCAGCATTCCAGAAGCTTTTGAGGGGGGCAAGCGTCGCCTGCGGGTGGGCGGGGATCGCGTGCTCGAGGTAAACATCCCGCCGGGAATTACGCCAGGGAAGCGGATTCGCCTGCGCGGCCAAGGCCACCCCAACCCCAACGGCGGTGCCGGTGATCTGTACCTTAAAATTGAGCTGAAAGACCACCCCTTCTATCGCCTAGAGGGATTCGACGTTTACTGCGATCTGCCCATCAGCCCCAGCGAAGCGGTTTTGGGCGCCCAGGTGGAAGTGCCCACCTTGGATGGGGTGGTGAAGCTGCGGATCCCACCTGGCATGCAGCCGGGGCGAAAGTTGCGGCTGGCGGAAAGGGGATTTCCCAAAGGCAACGGAGAACGGGGGGATTTTTACGTGGTGGTGCAGATCCATTTGCCCACCCAGATCTCCGAAGAAGAGCGAGAACTTTACGAAAGGCTGCAGCGGGTTCAATCCTACGATCCCCGCGCCGCCCTCAAGCTCTAGCAGTTAGGATGGGATCCCGCTGGAACCCGGTCGCGTCGGCGGGACAGGATCCCTATTTGCTTCTAGAGGTTCTTGACAGGAGGATCCCTGGCTCCATTGCAGTTGCCGCAGGATCCCGCGCAGCAAGGCCACCTCGGCCACGGTTAGGCCGGCCCGCTGGAACAGGGCGCGAAACTTGAGCATTTTGCGGCGGGCTGTGTGGGGGCGCAGGTAGCCAATCTGCAGCAACAGCGCTTCCAGGTGAGCGAAAAAGCCTTGCAGCAGCTCGAAGGGGGCAAGCCTTTGCGGTGAGGGCACAGGAGGAGCGGGAGAAGGGCTCTCGCAGGCAAGGGTGTACAGCTCATAGCAACAAATGGCCACGGCTTGGGCCAAGTTCAAAGAGGGATAGGTCGCATCGGTGGGGATCTGGATCTGGCGATGGCAGAGGGCCAGCTCCTCGTTGCTCAAGCCGCGATCTTCGGGGCCAAACACAAGGGCAGCAGGGCCGGCGGCCAGCAGGGCAGGGAAGGCTTGGCGAGGAGACTGAATTTGCCATTCGGGTGGGTAGGTTTGGCTGCGTCCCGTTGTCCCGAAAACTTGCACACACCCCTGCAGGGCTTCGGGCAAGGTATGCACCTTCTGGGCTTGGTGGAGCAAGTCCGCCCCATGCACGGCTGCGGTGAGCGCCTCGGCATCCAGGGGATCACATTGGGGATCCACCAGCACCCATTGCCTGAGGCCCATGTTTTTCATGATGCGAGCAACAGCGCCCAAATTGCGTGGCCCAGCCGGCTGCACCAACACAAGCCGCACCTGCGCCAGTTGTTCAGGGCCAGAGTGGGTTGACATACTCCATGCCCTAAAGAGCAAGGATTCTTGACGCTTCACAGACCGATGCCAGCAAGCTGGTCTTACTAGGACTCCGTCCCGCTGGCGCGAACAGTCTCCACATCCGTTCTAGAGTCGGGCGCTCGCCTTGGCGGCGCGGAGCGCTTTGCCCCATCCCGACTTGCTCTATGCTTCGGGAAGCATTCCCATCCCGGTCGTGGACTGTGCCACAACCGTCGCAGACCACCACCCGAGTAGCTAGGTCAAGCTTGCCCCAATGCCAGCCACACTTCGAACAGTGCTGACTGGTTGCTGCCCAGCGGTCAATGACCCGCACTTCCCTGCCGTACTTGCCCCCTTTTGCCTCGCACAAAGCGCGAAACATCCCCCACCCTTGCCTGCTAATTGCCCTGGACAGTTTGCGGTTTTTCAACATCCCACTTACATTCAGGTCTTCCAAACAAACCACTTGGTTTTCGCTGATGAGCTTGGTAGACAGCTTGTGCAGGAAGTCCAACCGCAGGTCAGCAAGGCGACGGTGCAACTTGGCCATCCTCAGCCTTGTCCGCTCCCACCGCTTTGACCCTTGGACCCGTCTGGCCAATGGCTTTTGCAACTGAGCGATGCGCCGGTACAAAGGCTCATCGTTGGGGCTGTGGTACTGAGCTCTGTTACTTACAGCGGCAACGGTTTTGATGCCCAAATCCACCCCAACGCTGGGAGACTGAGCAGGAACACGCATAGGCTCCACCTCTACGACGAAGCTAACAAAGTACCGCTCCGCGCAGTCCTTGATTACGGTTACAGAGCTTGGTTGACTTGGCAGCGGACGGCTCCAGATAGGCTGGATAGTTCCTATCTTGGCGAGATGCACACGCTCCCCTTTCAGGGAAAAGCTATTGGCCACTAAAGTCAATGACTGCTTTGATTGTTTCTTCTTGAAGTGTGGAAAACCTCCTTTGTTCTCAAAAAAACGCCGGTACACTTGGTCTAAGTGCCTCAAGGATTGCTGTAGGGCAACACTGGATACCTCCTTGAGCCATGCCACTGATTGCTTTAACCCTGTCAGCCGCTTTGACAAAGCGTTGTACCCTGGATACTTGCCAACGGCTTGGCAGTGGGCCAGGGCCTCGTTCCAGACAAACCTGACACAACCGAATACTTTGGCTAGGGCTTGCTTCTGTTGGTCTGTAGGGTAGAACCTATACCTATAGCGGGCTTGCATGGGTTGAAGTTAGGTTGGCGCGTCATCTTAGCATATGGGATTAAGGAGAGACCGCAACAGCGTTTCCAGCTTGCAAGCGCACTTGGTGTTTGTCACCCAATACAAACGCAGGATACTAACGCAGGAAGGTTTGGACTTAATTGCGGCAGCATTTAAGAGCGTTGCCCAATCGATGGATTTTGAGATTTTAGAGTTTAACGGTGGAGCAGACCATATTCATCTTTTGATTTTCTACCCACCTAAGTGGTCTATTTCCAGATGGTTAACGCTCTCAAGAGTCTCCAGTCGCAGGTACGGCCAGGCTAAGTTTCCCAAGCCCTACGGCAAAACTGCCTTGTGGAGCCCTAGCTATTTTGCATCGAGTGTGGGTGGGGCTCCTCTACAAGTCTTAGTTGCTTACAGCCAAAATCAAGAAAAGCCGCCCTCAAGGGCGGGGTTTTAGACCCAAATTTTTGATAAAGTCAGAGCACGGTTAGCCCGGAGGAGTGACAACGGCATGAAAGCCATGATCCTGGCAGCAGGCAAAGGCACGCGAGTGCGGCCCATCACCTACATGATGCCGAAGCCGATGATCCCCATTTTGCACAAGCCTGTCATGGAATTTTTGGTGGAGCTGCTGCGGGAACATGGGTTTAACCAAATTATGATCAACACCAGCCACTTGGCCCACCAAATCGAAGACTACTTCCGCGATGGGCAGCAGTGGGGGGTTCACATCGGCTTTTCGTTCGAGGGTCACTTTGAGAACGGCCAGCCGGTGGCCCAGGCCCTGGGATCCGCAGGGGGCATGCGCAAGATCCAGGATTTCTCCGGATTTTTCGACAGCACCTTTGTGGTGCTCTGTGGGGATGCGCTAATCGACCTAAACCTCACGCAGATCGTCAACTTCCACAAAGCCAAGGGAGCGCTGGCCACCGTGGTGTTGCGGGAGGTGGATCCCAGCCAGGTCTCCAGCTACGGAGTGGTGGTAACCGATGAGACGGGTCGCATCACTGCCTTCCAAGAAAAGCCCAGGCGGGAAGAGGCCCTCAGCCACACCATCAACACCGGCATCTACGTTTTCGAGCCGGAAGTGTTCGACTACATTCCCCCCGGCTGCCCCTACGACATCGGCAGCGATCTCTTCCCGGCCTTGGTGAAAGCGGGCGCTCCCTTTTATGGGATCACGGCTGACTTTCAGTGGGTGGACATTGGCCGCACCCACGACTACTGGCTGGCAGTGCAAAAAGTGCTGCGCGGCGAGATCAAGGGAGTCAAGGTGCCCGGGATCCAGATTCAACCCGGCGTATGGATGGGGATCAACATCCGCGCCAACTGGGATCGCATCCACATCGAGCCACCGGTCTACATCGGGGCCAGCAGCCATTTGGCGGACGGGGTCAAACTCATCGGCCCCACAGCCATTGGCTACGGATGTGTGTTGAATGAAGGGTGTACGCTGGATGGCAGCTTAATTTTTAACTACACCCAGATCGCGGCAGGCGTAACCCTGCGCCACCAGATGGTGATGGGTCGCTACTGCATTTCCTCGGATGGCAATGCCATCGATACCGAAGAGTCCAACCTCACGTGGCTGATCGGAGATGCCCGCAGCAATGCCAACGGCAAATCCCCATAGCTCCCTCTACCTCTACGGGATCGTCGCTGCCCCCGGCCCGCGCCACCTGAGTGTGGTGGGATTGGACAAGCAGCCGGTGCAGGTTCACGGGCTGGGATCCCTGGCCTTCTTGTACTCCCAGGCTCGACAGGAGCGCTACCTGGCCAGCCGGGCCAACTTGCTCGCCCATGAGGCCGTGCTGGAAAAAGTGATGAACGAGGGACACCGGGCTCTGCTGCCTCTGCAATTTGGTCTGGTGGTCAGCGGCTGGGAGCAGGTGGAACGGGACTTGGTGCAGCCCCGCTTGGCGGATCTGCTGGCTCTGCTGGAGCGCCTGGAGGGCAAGCGGGAGGTGGGAGTAAAGGTCTTCTGGGATCCCGAGCAGGAGCTCAAGCTGGGGCTAGAGGAAAACCCTGCCCTCAAAGCTCGGCGAGACGAAATGGCCGGCGCTCCTCTGGGGCTGGACGCGGTAGTCGAGATCGGACGGGCTCTGGAGCAGCTCTTAGAGCAGCGACGTCAGCGCATTGCCCAGACCTTTACAGCAGCCCTCAGCCCCTTGGCCAGCGACCGCGTAGAAGGAGATCTGCTCACCGAAAACATGGCCTACAACGGCTCGTTTTTGATCAATTGGGAAGATGAGCCGGTTTTTGCCCAAAAAGTAGAGGAGCTAGACCAGACCTTCCAGGGGCGGCTGCGCATTCGCTACAACAACTTCACCGCTCCCTACAATTTCGTCAAACTTTGACACACTCAGCTGTATTGGGTCACTTCTCTACAAAAGACAAGAGGAGACCGCTCGGCTGAATGGTCGAAGGCAGGGATCCTTTTGGAAATCTGCTCAGGTATTATGGGGATGGGCGCTGCAGTCTGTAAGCCGAGGGAGACGGTATGGGGTTGCTTATTTTTATCTTGTTTTTAGCTCTGGCTGCCGGGATCTTGGCTCTAGCCCTTTACCACGAAAAGAAACGTCGAGAAGCTCTGGAGCGGGTAGCTGCACAGCTAGGAATGCGCTTTTCTGCCCAGTTGCCTGAAGAGATTCGATCTCGCTTGTTGCAAGCAGGCTTTGGACTGTTTGAACGAGGCCATGGGCGGCGTTTCTATAATTCGATGTCCAAGCGGCTGATCGATGGCACTGAGATTACCGTTTTTGATTACCAATACACCCGCGGCAGTGGCAAGAGTTCTAGCACTTATCGCCAGTCCGTCTTCTACGCCTATCACGAGGATCTTCATCTGCCGCGTTTTCGGCTGCACCCCGAAAATGCCTTTTTCCACGGCATCGCCAAAGCCTTTGGCATGCAAGATATCAACTTCGAGAGCCACCCTAAGTTTTCTCGGAGCTATCTCTTGCGAGGACAGGATGAAGCTCAAGTTCGGCTACGTTTTCATCCCGGCGTCCTCAGTTTTTTGGAGCAATATCCCAACTATTGTGCCGAAGGGGCCGGCGCCCACCTCATTCTCTGGCAGAATGACCGACAGGTGAGTCCCGAAGAGATAGCAAAATGGATGCGCTTGGGGGAAGAGTTGACTCAACGGCTGCGGCGTAGGTAGCAGCAGAGCCTACGGCCCGCTGCCGCAAGCAGCTAACCTCAGCCTAAACCTCACCCCAAGAGGGTGCGCTGCAATCTCAAGAACCTCTCTACTGAGCGCCGAGGGCCGCCAACAAATCATCTGCCAACAACACCGCCGTATAGACCAAAGCCTGTCGTTGCTCAGGAGACAAATCGCCAACAGGAGTCTGGGGATTGCTCACGATACCCTGCAGTACTCTGCTGGCTATGTATTCCCGCTTGGAAACCCCTGGGCTGGAGATGGTGGGGTTATCCAGAGAGAACTTCTGATGGTGCTCGAAGGGGAAGGCGTATTCGGGGGCAACCGGCATCGCTCGACTCCAGATGGATCTCTACACTCTGCTTTGCCTATTTTCCCATCCTCTCTCGCTGGGGATTTTAAAAAAGCGGTGCCTCAAAAAAGACATAACGGGTTATCGTAATCAGAGAGATCCCTATGTGGGGGAAGGATCTGGGCTGCTCTCCCTTGGGAACAGTGGACATGCATTTGAGGGATTCTTTTCGACGCACCAAAATTGTTGCCACCATCGGCCCTGCCAGCTCAAATCCAGCCATTCTCAGGGAGATGATCCTGCAAGGGGCAACCACCCTTCGCCTCAACTTTTCCCATGGGGATCACGAGCTACACCGCCGCAGCATTCGCCTGATCCGCCAAACTTCGATGGATCTGGGCATCCAGGTCGCCATTTTGCAAGACCTGCAGGGGCCCAAAATCCGCCTGGGCAAGTTCGCCGAAGGCTCGATCACCCTCAAGGCAGGGGATCCCTTTGTGTTGACCAGCAAACCTGTCTTGGGATCCCAAGAGCGCAGCTGGGTCACCTACGACAAGCTGGCCCAAGAAGTGCCCGAAGGAGCGACGATCCTCATCGACGATGGTCGAGTGGAGATGCGGGTGGAAGCCGTGGATCCGGAAGCGGGCGAACTCTTCTGCCGCACCATTGTCGGGGGTACCCTCTCCAACAACAAGGGGGTCAATTTCCCCGGTGTGCGCCTGAGCATCCGCGCCGTGACTCCAAAAGACAAAGAAGATCTCTACTTCGGCCTCAACCAAGGGGTGGATTGGGTGGCCCTCAGCTTTGTGCGGGATCCCTCTGATGTGCTGGAGCTGCGGGAGCTCATTGCCTCAGCCAAACGGCCTTCTTCGGGCTCAGCCGACAAGCGGGTACCCATCATCGTCAAGATCGAGAAACACGAGGCCATTGAACAGCTGCCCCAGATTTTGGCCCTCAGCGACGGTGTGATGGTGGCGCGGGGAGATCTGGGGGTAGAGCTGCCTGCGGAAGAGGTGCCGATCCTGCAGAAGCGGGTGATCGCCCTGGCCAACTCCCTGGGGATCCCGGTGATTACGGCCACCCAAATGCTGGACAGCATGGTGCACAGCCCCCGACCCACCCGTGCCGAGATCTCCGATGTGGCCAACGCCATTTTGGATGGCACCGATGCCGTCATGCTCTCCAACGAGACGGCTGTGGGCAAATACCCTGTCGAGGCCGTTGCCACCATGGCCCGCATTGCCGTGCGCACCGAGCGCGATTACTTTGACCTGACCTCCGCCGACCGACGACAACGCCTTCGCGCCCTTGCCATGCAGGAGCTGAGCCAAAACAACGGCAACAGTCCTGCTGGAATGCGGCCCAAAACCCTGATCACCGACTCGATCAGCCGCGCCGTGGGGGAGATCGCCCAAGAGTTGGATGCTGTAGCCGTGATGACCCTGACCAAAACAGGGGCTACTGCTCGCAATGTCTCTAAGTTTCGCCCCCGCACTCCCATCCTAGCCGTAACCCCCCATGTGGAAGTGGCACGGCGGCTGCAGTTGGTTTGGGGGGTACATCCGCTGTTGGTTATGGATTTGGCCACCACCCGCCAGACCTTTCAAGCGGCCATCAGCTTGGCTCAGGAAGATGGCTTGCTCAAGGATGGCGACTTGGTGGTGCTCAGTGCAGGAACCCTGCCAGGGGTTGCGGGATCCACCGATCTGATCAAGGTGGATGTGGTGAAAGCGGTGGTGGCTCAAGGCAAAGGGTTTGGCAAAGGCATTGTCAGCGGCCCGGCCCGCATCTTGAGATCCAGCCTCGATGCCAGCAAAATCACCGCCGGAGACATTTTGGTTGCCCAATCCACCGACGCCAACTATGTGGAGGCGATCAAACAGGCAGCCGGCGTGATTACCGAAGAAGAGGGAGCCTCCTCTCATGCAGCAGTCATTGGCCTGCGACTGGGGGTGCCGGTGCTGGTGGGGGTCAAGGATGCTACCCGCTTAATCCGGGATGGATCTATCGTCACTCTGAACCCAGAAAAAGGCATAGTGACCGCAGGAGCCGATGGCTTGGGCTTTTAAGCGGGCCTTAAGGTTGCCTGCAATACAAACTTGTATCTCTTGCTACGAAACGAGACCCAGTTCTATGATGGGGGTAGCGAGGCAAGATTTTCCCGACCCCTCGGTGCGTCCCATCCATTCCACGTGTAGGTTAAGCTATGCCCACTTTACAAGCCACCCACTATGCGGTTGAGGCCATCCAGGAGGAAGCTCGTCGCCTTGTCCGGCAGGGGGTCTTGCGCCGCTCTGCAGCCATTGCCCACCTGCAACCCTTCTTCCCCCAGCGGGAGTGGCAGGCGATTGCCCAAGAGCTGGAGCTGCAAGACTACTGCCCCTCGGATCCTCTCTGCGATTTAATCGGCGACTGCGAGGAGTGGGGCGAAGACTAAGCCTCGATCTGCCGAGGATGGCAAGCGGTCGGCGTTGGCAGACAGCCAATGCTTCTTTCTATTCCACCCGTTTTTTCCCTCTTGATCTGTCGGCGGCTAAGCTGGATGAACTATAGTCAGTAATCAAACATCCCTTTTCGCCGGGTTCGCATGGGTCAGACGGCTGTCATTGCCACCTCAGATGGAGGTCTCGACCTGAATAGCCTCGGTTTTGAGGTGCCAGGGTGGCTGCGTGCTCTGCTTTCCGGTGCCGAGGATCCCGGCGATGGGTTGCGGCCCTACACGGCTGAAGAAGCCGATCTGCTGCGCCGTGCCTTTGAGTTTTCTTACTGTTTGCATCAGGGCCAAAAACGCAAATCAGGGGATCCCTACATTGCCCATCCGGTAGCCGTGGCCACTCTCCTGCGGGAGCTGGGGGGGGATGCGGTGACAGTGGCAGCCGGCCTTTTGCACGATGTTGTCGAAGATACAGAAGTTACTCTAGAGGCCCTGGAAGCCGAATTTGGCTCTGAAGTTCGCCTACTGGTAGAGGGGGTTACCAAACTCTCCAAGTTCAATTTCTCCAGCAAAACCGAGCAGCAAGCGGAAAATTTCCGCCGCATGTTCGTGGCCATGGCCAAAGACATTCGAGTCATCGTGGTCAAGCTGGCGGATCGCTTGCACAACATGCGCACGCTGCAGTATCTCTCCCCCAGCAAGCAACGGCAGACTGCAGCCGAAACAATGGAAATTTTCGCCCCTTTGGCCAACCGGCTGGGGATCTGGCACTTCAAATGGGAACTGGAGGACCTGGCTTTTAAGTATCTGGACTACGAGGCTTACCGGAAGATCCAGGAATTGGTCAATGCCAAGCGCGCCGAGCGAGAGGCAGAGATTCAAGCTTTTATTGAAGAGCTGCGGCAGAACCTTCTTCAAGCGGGGCTGGAACATTTCGAGATCAGCGGGCGGCCCAAACATTTGTACAGCATCTATCGCAAGATGCAGCAGCAGCGCAAAGAATTTCACGAGATTTACGATCTCTCAGCAGTTCGGGTAATCGTACATACCAACAGCGAGTGCTATCGGGTGCTGGCAGTCGTTCACAACTGCTTTCGCCCCATCCCCGGGCGTTTCAAAGACTACATTGGTCTGCCCAAGGCCAATCGTTACCAATCTTTGCATACGGCGGTGATTGGCCTGCAGGGACGACCGGTGGAGGTGCAGATCCGCACCGAAGAGATGCACCGCGTGGCTGAGTACGGGATCGCCGCCCACTGGAAGTACAAGGAGGCCGGCAGCACCACTGTCAAGCCCGACGAGGAGCGCTTCACCTGGCTGCGACAGCTGTTGGAGTGGCAAAACGACCTCAAAGATGACAAGGAGTATCTGGACACCCTTCGCGAGAACCTGTTTGAGAGCGAGGTTTACGTCTTTACGCCCAAGGGGGACTTGCTGGCTCTGCCCCAGGGATCCTGTCCGGTGGACTTCGCCTATCGCATCCACTCCGAAATTGGGGATCACTGTGCAGGAGCGCGGGTAAACAACAAGATCGTGCCTCTGGATACCCGCCTGCGCAACGGCGACATCGTGCAGATCATCACGCACAAAAATGCCCATCCCAGCCTGGACTGGATCAATTTCGTTGCCACCAGCTCTGCCCGCAATCGCATTCGCCAATGGTTTAAGCGCTCCAATCGCGAGCAAAACATCGCGCGGGGCCGGCATTTGCTGGAGCGGGAGCTGGGCAAAACGGGCTTTGATGCCCTGCTCAAATCAGAGCGGATGCAGAAGGTGGCCGAAAAGCTCAACTACGCCAGTGTAGAGGATTTGTTAGCCGCTCTGGGTTATGGTGAGACAACCCCCACGCTGGTGATCCATCGGCTGCAGGAGGTCAGCAAACCGGCAGTATCTGCTCCCACAGAGGAGGAATCGCTTGAGGGATCCAAGCTGTTGTTGCCGCAGGCTTCTGTGGCTTCCAGTTCCGTCAAATCCCAATCTCCCATTCTGGGGGTGGAGGGTCTGAAACACCAGTTGGCCAAGTGTTGTAATCCGCTGCCGGGGGATCCGATTTTGGGCGTAGTCACCCGCTTTAAGGGGATCAGCATCCATCACCGGGATTGCCCAAGGGTGGCTCAGGTTTCGGGGGAACGGCTGGTGCCGGTACGATGGAACGAAGAGCAACTGCGGCAGAGCGCCCAGATCTACCCGGTAGAACTGCATCTGGAGGTTATCGACCGCGTTGGGGTGCTGCGGGACATTCTTTCCCGTCTATCGGATCAAGGCATTAATGTTCGCAATGCCAAGGTACAAACTTTTGCCAACCGCACCGCCCTGATCGATCTCTGTATCGATGTACGTGATAAAAAACAGCTCACCCAGGTTCAAAGTCAACTGCGCCAGCTTTCTGACGTGATCGTGCTGCGCTCCCGCCATCACCAAAACGGATCCCGTTGACCTACGCCTGGCCCTTCGCGGGTACGGACTCTAGACCGCATCCCTATTGCGACTCGCTCCTGCAGCAGCCCAATTTTGGGTCAGGCGCTGTCCCATCCTCATCCTGACCTCCTTTGCCGCTTCTGGTGCGCAGAGCGCTTTCCCGCTCCTCTGGGGTCTTGCCAAAAATCCCGTGTCAGCTCACAGGTGGCCAGGCAAGGCCGACAAGCCCAGAGAAATATCCCAGGCTTCCTTCGATAGCCTGTGGAAAACCTGGGGAAATCCAGCGAAGCCCGCCCCAGCTCCGGTGGAATCCCCAGCCATATCTAGGGGGAAGGATTCACTACCTTAGGGGATCTCACACTGACTGTGCGTTAATTTTTATGAATTTGTCAGAAAACCATAACATTAGCCTGTGGAAAACCTGTGGAAAAACCTGGAAAATCTGTGGAAAACCTGTGGAAAAACCCCCCAAGTTATTAACAGGTATAAATACCCTGTGGAAAAGTGGCCAAGTTATCCACAGTTTTTCCACAGGTGGGGAATAGGCTCAAAAGCTCATGGCACAAGGTGTTGACGATCACTTTCCACAGTTTCCACAGCCCCTACTACTACTAGATCAAAAAATTAAATTAGGCAGGGATCGAAATTTCAGATCTGTCCTACGCGCGAGGCAAATTTTCCAAAACTTGTCTGCAAGGGCAGGGATCCAGTCGGGGCAGCCGGTGTAGGATGTGCATGTTCAGCCCTCAAGTGCCCCTGATGGTGCAAGCTCAACGTCCTGTGGATCGAGAATCGGAAACCGAGTCGTTCGCGCCGGTGTTGCGCAGCAGCAAGACTGCAGCTCCTCAGCGTGGGGAGGGATACCTTGACGGGGCCGTGGACTCGTCTCCGGAGGGTTTCAGCTTCACCTGCGAGCAAGCCGATCTCAGCCACCACCTCGCTTCCGTTGGACGGGCTGTGGCCAGCCGCCCCGCCCTGCCCGTTTTGGCCAACGTGTTGGTAGAGGTCGATGCGGAAACTCAACGGGTTGCCCTCACTGCCTTTGACTTGAACTTGTGCATTCGCAGCGAGTTCGAGGCTCAGGTCAAGGGATCCGGTCGCACCACCCTGCCGGCCAAGCTGCTCAGCGACATCGTCAGCCGTCTGCCCAGCGGCCCAGTGACTCTTGACGCGAGCAGCCAAGCCCAGGAGAGTGCCCCTGTGATTCTCATGTCGGCAGCCGGCCAGTACCAAGTGCGCAGCATGTCGGCTGAAGAGTACCCCACCCTACCGGAAATATCGCTCCGCACCACCGACGCAGATGGCGATTTTGTGGGGGAGGAAAGCCCAACAGCTCAGGCCCTGGAGCTGCCCATCGAGAGCCTGTTGCAAGGGATCGGCCAAACCCTTTTTGCGGCCTCTGGAGATGAGACCAAGCAGGTGCTCACAGGGGTGCATGTCAAGCTCTTGGCGGGGGATCCCCCTTGCCTGGAGTTTGCAGCCACCGATGGGCATCGTCTGGCGATGGTGCAGGTGGAGGCCGAAGGGATCCCGGTTGCGTCGGCCAATACGGGAATGGGGTTGGATTTCACCATTCCCGCTCGCACTTTGCGGGAGGTGGAGCGCATCCTCGGCACCCAGACCGCGGCCTCTACGGTGGAGCTGAGGTTTGACCGATCCCAGGTGCAGTTTGTCCTGCCCCCTCGCGCCGGCAAAACCCAGTGCCAACAGCGGATCACCAGCCGTCTCTTGGAGGGCCAATATCCCGACTACAACCGCCTAATTCCCAAGCAATTTGAGCGGCAGGTAACCCTGGAGCGTCGGCCCTTGATGGAGTCGCTGGAGCGGGTGGGAGTACTCGCTGCCCAAAGAAACGACATCGTCAAGTTCAATCTTTCTGCCGCAACCCAAACCCTGCGCATCAGCACCGAGGCGCCCGATGTAGGAAGTGGCGAGGAATCGTTGCCAGTGCAGATGTCTGGTCCTGACCTGGAGCTGGCCTTCAATGTGCGTTACCTGCTGGATGCCCTCAGGGTGTTTCATACGCAGCAGGTGAGCCTGGAGCTAAACGGCGCCACGCAGCCGGCCATCTGGAAGCCCCTTGGGGCAATGCGGCTCTGTTATTTGGTTATGCCGGTGCAGCTACGGGCTACCTAGTCTTAGGAGAGCTCCACCCAGCTCTAGTCCAAAACTCTCAAGATCATCTCAGTACAAATCTACAGTTGTTTGTACAAATCTACAGTTGTTTGCATTGCCCCCTCTCCCAGAGGGAAAGGAGCCAGGGATGGTCGCGGAAGCGGCGCCGAGCGTTCAGGGAGCATGCCTCTAACCCCCAAAACCCTGAACTTTGCTGAATTTACTGAGCTTTAGGCGGTTTGGCAAAAGTCATTGAGAGGGATATAGTAGACCAAGTTTCCCCCTGATCCTTGAGTCCACCGCAACGGTTGCCGGGAAGTGAAGGGGGAAAGCGCTCGGGGGGTATTCCTCAGGGCTTTGCGGGATACCGCCTTCCTGCTCAGAGATAGGCAGGATGCGATCGCTTCTTTCCTGAACCATGTTCAGGAGAGTTCAGCGTGAATGTATCAGTGTCCTAATCTAGCTTGAAGTGACCGTGTTTTAGGTGGGGCTACTGTGTTTGAGTCGATCCAGCTCAAACAAAGCGGTGGGTAAACTCCTGCACCAAGTCCACACGTCCTTTGCGCAAAACCGCTCCCACGAGAGCAAGACCATGGCGGCCCAGCACTGTGGCCTCAGAAAGAGGGTAGGGCATGTATGTTAGCTTGCGTCCCTGGCCCAGAGACAATAGCCCCACCATTTTCTGGCGCCGGCCTCGAGGCCGCAAGATCCTGCTAGGAAAGCGTATCCAAGTTAAGTAGAGGGGGCTTCCAAATCGTTGCTGCCAGCTGCAGAGCTGGAATTGCCTTCCAGGGCTGCTTGGGCGTTGCGGCGCAGGCGGTGGGCCTTGAGCCGGCGCAGGGCAGAGGCCGGAAACTTGTGGTCGAATTCCCGATCATCGATCCGGGCCAGCTCCTGGAGATCAGGGGCAACATTCCAAGAGTAGGGCTGAAAATCCGGGATCCGGCTGGGTTGGGCAAAGCGTTGGTTCCAAGGGCAGACCTCCTGGCAGATGTCACAGCCGGCCACCCAGTTGTGCAGGTTCTGGGCAATCTTGGCAGGGATCCGCTCGGCGTGGCTTTCTAGAGTGTGGTAGGCAACGCAGCGGCGGGAATCCACCACCCCTGGGCTGACGATGGCCTGCGTGGGGCAAGCCTCTAGGCAGCGGGTACAGGTGCCGCAGTGAGCGGTGTGGGGCTGGTCAGGGAGCAACGGCAGGGTGGTCAGGATCACTCCCAGAAACACCCAGGAGCCGTACTCGCGGGTGAGCAACAGGCTGTTTTTGCCGATCCAACCCAAGCCCGCCTGCATGGCCCAGGGCTTTTCCGCCACCGGGCCGGTATCGACATAGCATCGACCGCGGTAGTTCGGAAATTGCGCTTGCATCCAGAGGTGGAGCTGCTTCAGCCGCCGCCCCAACACGCGGTGATAATCTCGACCCCAAGCGTAGCGGGAGATCTTGCCTTTGCCGGGATCCTGGCTGTGGCGGATGGGGGTGTAGTAATTCAAAGCCACACAGACCAACGACTGCACCCCCGGCAGCACCTGCTTTGGATCCATTCGCCTAGGATCCTCCATCCAGGCCATGTCGGCGGCCATGCCCGCAGCCAGCCAAGCTTGCAGGCCCCGCAAGTCGGGGGGATCCTCTATGCTGGCAATGCCGACTTTGTCAAAACCCAGGGCCAGGGCCTGTCGTTTCACCTGCGCAGTGGCTCTGGCCCAGTCGACCTCTGAACCCGCAGGGATCCCTGCCATGGCTATGCCGGCAAACCCATCACGCGGCGGTAGCGGGCCTCCAGCTGTGCCACCTGCTGGGATCGGCGGAAGGGATCCCAGGTGCTGTGGGCAAACAGATCCTGCCGCAGCTTGGCCACATCCACCGTCGTCACGGCTCCGCCGGACACCACCTGTTTTCCTCGCACCCAAACGCTATGCACTGCCTGGGTGGGCCGACCCAACACCAGCAGCCCAATGGGATCGGTACGGGGCAACAGCGACAGTTGGGTGAGATCGTACAGCACCAGATCCGCTTGCTTGCCCACTTCCAGGGATCCCATCTGATCCCCCAGGCCCAAGCCGATTGCCCCACCTCGGGCTGCCATCTCGATGCTCTCGCGGGGAGAAATCCAGTGGCGGTAGTCGGGATCCGTGATGTTGTGAAGGATGGTGCCGATTTTGATGGCCTCTAGCAAATCCTGCGAATCGTTGCTGGCGGATCCATCGCAGCCAAAGGCCACGTTCACCCCTGCCCGGCGGTATTTCAAGATGGGGGCAATGCCGCTGCCTAGGCGCAGGTTGCTCAAGGGGTTGTGAACAACCGTAGAGCCGGTACGGGCCAAGATCTCGATATCGGCATCGCTGAGCCAGACGCAGTGAGCCAGGGAAGTTCTCTGGTCTAGGTAGCCCAAGCGCTCCAGATGCTCCACAGCACTACAGCCGTACTTTTCCTGGGCCAACATCTGCTGGGCGCGGGTTTCCAACAGGTGGGCGTGGCGGGGTAGGTCATACTTCTGGCTTAACTCCGCACAGCCCTTGAACAGCTCGTCTGAGCACAGTTGGATCCCTGTGGGAGCCACCATGAGGGTAATGCCCTCTTCTGGCCGGTGAAAGCGCTGCACCGCCTCTTCCACAATGGCCAGCACCTCTGCTGTGGAGAGGGGATAGGTTTCCGGCTCCCGATCCCAAGAGGAGCTGCTGGGCAACCCCCGAGAGAGAGCCTGATCCTGGATCAAGGGGCCCACGAAGGCGCGGATCCCGACTTCTCGGTAGGCCCGTACCGCCGCCTCAATGGTGGCCAACTCTTGGCCTGGGATCAACACCAGATGATCCACCACCGAGGTGCCCCCCGTCAGCAGGGTTTCCACCGCCGTCCCCAGCGCGCTGAGATAGATTTTTTCCGGATCCGGCGGCGCATACTCGTGCAGTTGTGCCAGCCACAGCTCCAGCGGATAGGGCGGTATGATCCCTCGTTGCCACATTTCGGGAGAATGGGTGTGGGCATTGACAAAGCCCGGCAGCAAGAGTTGGTTACTGGCATCCAGTTCCAGGCTGTCTGCGCCCGTTGCGGGTAACCCTCTGCCTATGGCAGCAATCCGTTCCCCCTCGATTCGCACATCTGCGGTTTCGTAGCCGGTGGCGGTGGGAATTAACGCATTGCGCAAGATAAAACTCATGCCCGGGATCCAAAAAGGCCGTCTGCTACCTTAGCGTGCTGGAGTTAACCCTGCCAAGGCGGGAGCATGACTCTAGTCAATAATAAGCTCAACTATACTGAAAATAATGTATAATATGTTCAGTACGGATTACTACCAGTTGATCTTTCTGTTTACTTTCGAGTCTGCCAACATGGTAGCCAAAGCAAAGCAGAAAATTGGTAGTAAGACGACACGGAAACTGCGCTTTGGGTATTCTACTCAAAGCTTTGCGGGGTACCGCCATTCTGTTTGGAAACAAACAGAATGCTATCGCTGCATAGTTGAACAGTGATGTTCAGCAGTGTTCAGCGTAAATGTATCAGGATCAGAACATTTGCATGCATAACCTAGCCTTTCCCCCAAGGGATACCCAAGCGTAGTGGTTATAGAACTGCCGACATAGAGGTGCCCACACTCTCCATAAGGCAGTTTCAACGCCTCTGCACCGCCGACATGGCCCTACAGCTCAGCCTTGACCGGCTATTTCTTTTTCTTGGCGGAGCCTTTTTTGGCCGGCTTGCTCTCGGCAGCAGGGGCCGGTTCTGGGGCAGGTTCTTCAGGAGGAGCGGGTGGAGTCTCTTCCACTTTGGGGGCCTCTGCCGGCTTGAGACCGGCTTGAGCGGCAACCTCAGCAGCAAAATCCACTTCCTCTTTCTCGATCCCCTCTCCCAGGACAAAGCGCACAAACCGCCGCACCCGAATGTTTTCCCCCAGTTTGGCAATGTGCTGCTTGACCAATTCCTCCACCGTGATCGAGGAATCTTTAATAAAGGGTTGATCCAACAGGGATAACTCTTTCAGGCGCTTTTCGATGCGACCTTGCACGATCTTCTCGCGTATGTTCTCCGGCTTATTGGCCAGATCTTCTTTGCCCATTTCAATGGCTTTTTCCCGCTCCACCACTTCAGCAGGGATCTGGTCAACGCTGACGTATTCTACGTTTTGGCAGGCGGCAATCTGCTTGGCGATGTCTTGCACCAATTTCTTGAAATCTTCGTTGCGGGCCACGAAGTCCGTCTCGCAGTTCACTTCTACCAACACCCCAATTCGATTGCCGAAGTGGATGTAGCTGTCAACTGCCCCCTCTGCCGCGACGCGACTGGCCTTTTTGGCTGCCCCTGCCAACCCTTTCTGTCGCAGCCAGGTGATGGCTTTCTCCATATCGCCACCGGAATCTTCCAGGGCTTTTTTGCAGTCCATCATGCCTGCGCCCGTCTTTTCGCGCAGCTCTTTGACCAGTTTGGCATCAATGCTCATGAGGGCTCCTCGAATGAAAGAACGGGAAGAATGTGGCGGGATATGAGTGAGAATGAGCGGGCTTCAGTAGAATTGTAAACCTAGATTTCAAGAATACACGCCTCTGGATAGGGAACAGGCAGGGAAGTGCCCGGATTGCACGGGATCCCTGCCCTCGGTCTAGCCTTCCTCGGCTTCTCCTTCTTCTTCGTCCTCCATGTCTTCCAGAATGTCGTCGTCCAGATCCATCGCCCCTTCGTAGTCGTACTCATCCTCTTCAACGGTGTCGAGCTGCCCATGCCGCCCTTCGTAGATGGCATCCGCCAACTTGCCTACAATCAGCTTAATCGCTCGGATGGCATCGTCGTTAGAGGGGATAAAGATATCGCTGAGATCGGGGTCGCAGTTGGTGTCCAGGAGTGAGATGATCGGGATGTTAAGCCTGATACATTCTTGAACGGCGTTGGCCTCCCGCCGCTGATCGACGATGATCACCGCATCGGGGAGCTTGCGCATCGTTTTAATGCCGCCTAAGTACTTTTCCAACCTGGCCAACTCTCGCCGCAGACGGCTGGCCTCTTGTTTGGGCAGGCGATCCAGAAGACCGCTGCTCTCCATCTCCTCAATTTCTTTGAGGCGGTCGATGCGGGTTTTGATGGTGGCCCAGTTGGTGAGCATACCCCCCAACCAGCGCTGGTTGACATAGTAGCTGCCACAGCGACGAGCCTCTTGAGCGATGATCCCAGCAGCTTGCCGTTTGGTGCCCACAAACAGGAAGCGCCAACCCCTGTCAGCAGCATCCCGCACATACTCGTAGGCTTCGTTCAGATAGCGGGCCGTCTGCACCAAATCGATAATGTGGATGCCGTTCCGCTCGGTAAAGATGTAGGGCCGCATTTTCGGGTTCCAGCGGCTGGCCTTGTGGCCGAAGTGAACCCCTGCCTCCAACAGTTGAGGCAAACTGACTACGCTCATGAGTTTTTCCTCTCCTACGGGTTAGCCTCCGCCCGAACGGATCCCAGTTACGGCCTTCCCGCCGGTTACCTGCACAGAGCGCTCTACCCCCATTGGCAAGGAACTCAGGAGCTGTTGCAGCAAACCGCGAAAGGGCTGTAAGGACACCCGGTAGTTCAGGCGTGCGATTTCTTAACGGCTTAACTAAGCTAGCATGTTTTCCACGGGATCCCGCAGCTTGGGGTTAACTCTGGCCGCGATCCGATGCTAGACTAGCTAGGCACTTCATGGGCTTCTACCCGTAAGTGCGTCGGGGCGTAGCGCAGCTTGGTAGCGCACCACTTTGGGGTAGTGGGGGTCGTGGGTTCAAATCCCGCCGCTCCGATACTGAGTAATCAGGGGAGGGCTTGAGCCGGACAAAGCCCACTATGCCGGAAACTTTGAGGTACTTTGGCTCCGCTGTCAATCCCTTGCCATTGGCTCCGTTGATCGGCAGCCTTAAGAATCAGGTCACAAGCTTGGCCGGACAATATGGGATCCCGGTTTTACGGTGCTGGATCCCGATGCGGAGCCGACCTTGAACAACATGGGGTTTCGACGGATCTGGAGCGCTTAATCACGGCCCAGGATCCAGGCAATAAGGGGGGGATCCCTGTGGTCAAGATAATACCGAACGGCTTGGGTCAGGTCGATTTCCAGGTCGCGGTTTTGGATGTCGGTGATCATTCTGTACATCAGCTCCAGGTGAATGCGATCCTCTTTGGTGAGCAGCTTATACTTGCCATTAGGGCTGTTGTTGAGGGCAGCCAAGGCCTCTTTGGTGGCGGTAGCCTTTTTGGAAGGAGGCTTAAGGCGGGCATCCCGTAGCAAAAGAAACTGAAGCTCAGGGTGAGCAATCACCAATTGGTTGAAGTTATTGAGCTGTCCATACATGCTGCTGGGACCCACTTGGATAAAGGCGATCACCCGCTTTTGGCTGGGGAAATAGAGGTGATCTGGAAGCTTGCATTTGCCCAGCTTCAGGGCACTCATGGGGACAGGACGGATCCCTTGCAGGGCATTGACGATGGTGCGCAATTTGCCGATATCAGCTGTGCTGTCCATAATCGCCTCTTGGGGATAGCTGGCACGAAGCTGGGCCTCGGTATCACGGAGGTAGGGTTCCAAGACTTCGGCAGGATCCTCAGAGAGGCTGGGTGGCTGGAGAGGCGGAGCTACAGCAAGGAGACTCTGGGCAGGAAGAAGGGGGATGAGCAGTTGTTTGAGGGTTTGCAGCTCAGTTTCGAGCCGCTGGACACGGGCGGCTAGATTGCTGGCAGTGGGTACAACTTGCACCTGGGGAGGGAGAGGGATCCCGTTGATGTAGTGGCGATAGTAGGCTGAGGCCCGGTTGAGAATGGCGCGGATGGAGGGTTGGCTGAGGATATCGCTGAGGTCATCGGCGGTAAAGAGAGCTTGGAGGTGGATCCCTGAGGGCAGACGGGTTTGCAGAAGGGTTTGAAGCTGGGGAGCAGGTGGGGGATCCAGAGAGAGAACGGTTTGGGAGAGGCGATCGACGGTAGCCCGGTCAAATTGGGTTTGGAAATGTTGCCAACGGTCGGGGAACAGATTAAGGATAAACAGACTGTTGGGAATACGGGTAAAAAGCTCTTTCAGGGCATCGCCCAAGTTGAGGAGGATATCTCGATTTTCTTCTCGGCCCAAAGCTTCCAATTGGTCAAAGACAATAATGAGAGGTCGGTCAAGCAGCGAGAGCCTACCGATGACTTTCATTCCTTCTAGAGCAAAGGTGTTGCGGTCGAGATCTGCACTCCAGGGGGGCAACCCAATCAAGCCGGTATCCTCGGGATCCAGGTCGGTACCGCTGAGCCAGCGGATGATCTGTTGACGGCGGTTGGGATCCCTGTAGCTGCAGTATTTGATGATGCCCTTGAGAATGTTTTCGGTGGAACCGGTGAGAAAGTTTTGCTCTGCCCACCAGCGCAGAACCTGTTTTTCAATGGCTTGCCATTGTTGACGACGACGCTCGGTGCCTTCTGCTCCCAGGCGATGAAAGAGGTTGAGGGGATCCGCCGTGAGAAGGGAGAGAAGCTCTTCAGTTTTTGAGGTTTGGGGGAAGGTTTTCAAGATTTCCACAAAGCTCTTGGCAATCAAGTAGTCGAGCTGGGTGTGGTGATGGGCATCTACCCGTTCGCGCAGGGATTCCAGGGTGTGGCTGTAGATGTGGTGGTAGATGTTGTCGGGATGGGTGGGCTGAGGGATAAACAGGAGACGGTTGTGGCGCAGGAGGTTTTGGGCCACCCGCATGATCAGGTGGGTCTTGCCGGATCCAGGTTCTCCCAGTAAGACAACCCCTCGGCTCTGGTGGTTGGGATCCCGTTGGATGTCCTGTAGGGTGGCAGTGAGCTGCTGGTACTGAGGCTGATAGATGGTGGTCTCGTCGGGATAATGCTGAAAGGGATTGTCAACTCTGCTGTTGGCGAAAGGATTGGGAACATTCTGGGCTTTGAGCTGAGCGTGGGTGAGGTGGCGATAGAGGTGGTAGGTAAAGAGGGCATCGTAGCTGGCGTCGTGGGCCAGTTTGGAGTTGAAATAGCCGCTCTCCAGTTGGATACTAAGATGTTTGCTAAGATACTCTAGACTGTAGCTGGGGAGGTTGGGGAAACATTCCTTGGCAGCTAGCCAAGTGCAAAAAACGGGGTTAGAAAGCCACTCTTGGTTAGCTTGCTCAAAGGCTTGTTTAAGGATTTTTAGGTCTTGCTCTGCGTGGTGGAAAACAAGAGTCTTGCCTTGTGCCAAGCGCCGCAGGTCAGCAACGATTTGGGCCAAAGGTTTGGGCTGGGGGTGGTGGGGCGAGTATTCTTGGGTGTAGGCATGGTAAATAAGCTTGCCGCTGCTATCGATAAGGGCGATTTCTTTGAGGTTGGGGTTGCCCTCGGTGTCGATAACCAAGTAGCTCATGGAGGGGCGGGATCCCGTGATGCTAATGTGCTCAATATCTCAGTGTAATTCCACCGGATCTCGACCGTCAAACGGGGGGATCCCTGAGCAAGCTAGCTCTGAGATAGGCGCTTCACCTCAGCTCCAGAGAGCAGGCGATGGGCTTCTTGCAACAAAGCCGGGATCCGGTCGCGGTGGGGGCTGTGGATAAGATAAGGTCGCAGGGCTTCGGCATCCACCTTGTCTGCCCGCTGGCCGGGGAGCCAACTGCCGGCATTGCCCAACAGGTTGTAACGGCTCTTGGCATAGTCCACTAAGTCATAGGCCAAGACCAAATTGCGCAGCAGCAGAATAAACGGGATATTCACCTGTCCGGGGGTTTGGTCGTAGCGAGGCAGGCCCTGGTGCCAAGTTTTGGCGTAGTGCTCTCCCACCTTCTCGATCAAAGCTTGCTCTAGGCGGGCCAGGATCGGCGGCAACAGCTCATCAGCCCGATCCAATAACTCCACCGCCTGCAGGTGCTCATCAAAATCGCTGGGTCGGGCCGCCCCAATGCTGAGGGTGTGAACCTGGGGATGGGACAGACAGAACAGGTCGTTGAAGACCATCGGGCTGAGGGGTTGGCACAACTGCACCAGCTTGGCGGGCGGATCGTAAAGCTTGCCCCCCTTATCCGAGGGACTGATGATGAATACCCCCATATCCTGCTGGGCGGCAGCCTCAATGGCGGGCCAGTTGGTTTGGTTGACAAAGTACCAGTGTAGGTTGACGTAATCAAAGCCCCCTGACCGTATGGCTTCCACGATCAACTCCGTCGGCCCATGGGTGGAGAAGCCGACAAAACGCACCCGCCCCTGCCGTACCAGGCGCTGACACACCTCCAGACACCCCCCTGGACGCAGGCTGTGCTCCAAGTCTTCCCAGGTATTCAACCCGTGGATGGCCAGCAGATCCACATAATCGAGGTTCAAGTAGCTCATCGATTGCTCGAACTTGGCCAGGAACTGCTGCGGGTCGGCGCTGGGGCCAATTTTCGTCTGCACAATCAGATCTTGCCGGGGAAAGAGCGGCAAAATGCGGCCCAACTGCATTTCAGAAGTGCCATAGCCGCGGGCAGTTTCGATGTGGTTGATGCCCACCTCCAAGGCCCGGCGAATCGTCGCCTCCAGGTTCTGCTGGCTTGCCGCTGGGATCCCTGACCAAGGAGTATCTTGCCAACTGTGTTGATAGCGCATGCCACCACAGCTCAGCACGGGCATAGACAGCTCGGTACGCCCAAATCTGCGATACTGCATGGTTTTTCCCCTGGACTAAGCCCCATTTTAGAGTGGCCCCACCGCCGAAGCTTAAACCCCAGGCCAACCGCGTTGCGCAACAGTCTCCATCAGAAATCAGATCAGCCTGGAGATATGAGGCTGCAGGGGAGCGACTAAGCTAGAGTGTTTTAGGAGTACGGGGCTGACGGGGCTCGAACCCGCAACTTCCGCCGTGACAGGGCGGTGCTCTAACCAATTGAACTACAGCCCCAATCGCTGCGAATATCTATTCTGGATGTGGACGAGGATTGTTGTCAATCATGGTGGTTAGTCTGGCAGCACAGGCCGCAACCCTTGTGGATACCGCTCCGCAAAATGGGATCCCAACGGCGGCGATGCAACAGGTGGCGGATGTGCTCACTCAGGTGGCCCAACACCTGGATCACCTGCAATACACCACCTTGCGCTACCCCGATGGCGGCTGGCTGACGGTGCGGGTGGTCGAGGATCCTGCTGCTGGCGACTCATCCTCAGAGGGATCCCAGCCGACGACCCATCTGTGGATCCCGGCCTTCGGCCACCTGGAAGATGCCCACACCACGCTGGCAGAGCTTAAGGATCGAGCGCCGGAGCTGGAGACCGCTTCTTTTGGGGTTTTGGAGCTGTTGTTCTTGGCGTTGGGCCTTTCTCGGGCCGATGGTATTGTCTTTTACGACCAAGCTGGGGATCGGCAACAGGGCAAAACCGTAGCCTGCCGAGCTCTGACGGAACAGGTCAACCGGTCTCTTCGCAGATGGGCTTCCCCACCCCCTTCGATGGCTTGATCTTTGATCTCTTGTTTATAGTCACCTCGATTCAAACCAGGACACTGTGCCCACACTAAGACGTCGGTCGCGTCTTCGCGTCAGCGTTGCGGAGCAATGGCATTGCGGGGCAGTAATGCGGAGGGACAGGAGGCTTTTCAAGGACTCCGTCCCGCCGGCGCGAGCAGTAGCCCAGACGTCTCATCCTAACCTGAAACAACTATAAAACTATTAAATCGCAACGCAAAATTCCAGATCCGCCAGATCCGCAGTCCGCCCTGCGTCAGCTCAAAATGGCCCCCTGTCGGCGGGCAAACTTCCGCAGCTTCTCGTCCATCCGTGCCCCCCGCAGATCTGCTTTGCAAAAGTTGGTAAAGCGCTTGCTCTTTTCTTCTGGGTATCGAGCCAAACGAACCCCACCGGCCATCGACCAGATCACCGAGCTGGCCACCACCAAGGCGATCCCAGCCGCTCCTAACGCATAAACCAAATTGCCCGTGGTCAGGCGGACAAGCAAAAAGGCCAGGATCCCTGAGCCCAGCAGCCCCCCCAAGCCTGTCAGGATCCCTCCCAATGTTTTGGCCGATCCAGACAGTTGGCTCAAAACCCGTAGCCAATGGGGTTGAGGGGTGTTGAAGAGGATGCCGCGCAGATCCGCCCCCTGCAAGTTGGCCCCTGAGAAATCGGCCCCCCGCAGATCGGCCTGGCGCAAGTCATAGCCGGCTAGGTTTTGGTTGGCAAAGGACTTTCCCCGCAGATCCGCTCCCGCCATGGAAGGGATCCGCGGTGGGGTAGCCGGCTTGATCCGTCCGCTGCCTGTGATGCTACTGGCTCGGCCCAGTTGGGTGAAACCGGTGGTGCTCCCCCACTCAGAGGGGATGGATAGCGGGCTGCTGGCTGTCATTCCCCCTGCGGTGGACGGAGGGAGGGGTGTGGGCACGAAACCACCCGAGCGGCGCTTGGCCCAGTAGCCGGAGATCACCGATGTGCTGGGATTGGCAGACAGGGGGGAGTTGGGCAACACAATCGGCTGAGAGATCGGGCCGCCTGCCTCTTCCACCGGGATCCCTTGCAACGCCCGCAAGACCTCGGTGGCGGTGGCAAAGCGCTGATTGATGGCCGGCTGCAACATGCGGTGCAGAATGGCGTCGAATTCAGGGCTAAGCTGCAGTTCATCCGACCAATCCCACTGTCCCGTTTCATGGTTATAAAACTTGGCCGGAGATTCCAACGTCATCAAGTTGATGCAGGTGGCAGCCAAGGCATAGAGATCGCTAGAGGGACCGACCGCCTGGCCGGCTACTTGCTCCGGGGGAGAAAAGCCAAGGGAGCGGATTGCTGTCACTTCTGCCGCCTGCTCCTGGGCTGGCCCCAGTTCCTTTACGGCCCCAAAGTCGATCAGCACCAGCCGCTGATCCTCTTTGCGGCGAATGAGGTTGGCAGGTTTAATGTCTCGGTGAACCGTGTTTTGGCTGTGGACATAGCTGAGGATCAGCAGCACCTCCTGCATCACCTGCCGGGTTTGTTCTTCGGAGAAGGGCCCATTGCGACGCATTTCTTGGGAGAGGGTGGTGCCCTGGATAAATTCCTGCACCAAGTAGAACTTGCCGCCTTCCTGAAAGTGGGCGTAGAGCTTGGGGATCTGCGAATGTTCGCCCAGGCGCTCCAACACTTGGGCCTCGCGATTGAAGAGCTCCTCCGCCAGCTTGGCCAGTTGCGGGGATCCCTCGACCGGGCGCAACTGCTTGATCACCCGCCAAGGTTTGGAGGGCATGTCCTCATCCCGCGCCAAAAAGGTAGAGCCAAATCCCCCCTGGCCGATGCGCTTGAAGGCCCGGTAGCGATTGCGCAGCAGGAGGGGATGGCCACAGGAGACACAGGTAGAAGCGTCCGCCGGGTTTTCCGGTTGCAAACAGGCAGGGTTAAGGCAGTAGCAAGTGGGCATACCAGTTTGGGGTTACCGGCTGGCGATCCGGACAACCGAGACGGAGCCAAGAAGTCGGCAGGCAAGTTGTGAGAGATACATACAGGTTAGACCAAGAAGAAACAAATCTTGCACAACTGCCTCAGATAGGCTGATCTTAGCGTCTGCCCGCCCTGAGGTTAATCGGACAAATCGCTTAGGTTTTCGGCGGATGGGGTTTGGTGGAACAGAGGAGAACAACAAGGGCTGGACTGCCCTGCAGAGGGAAAACTTAGAATTGATGAATACAGCCATCTTCGCCTGTCATGTTTCCAGCGCTTTCCGGTGCCGCCATTCGGCAAACTTTTCTGGACTTCTACGCTCAGCGGGGCCACCAGGTGTTGCCCAGCGCCTCCTTGGTGCCGGAAGATCCGACGGTGCTGCTGACCATTGCCGGCATGTTGCCCTTTAAGCCCATTTTCCTGGGGCAACGGGATCCGGAGTACCCACGGGTTACAACGGCCCAGAAATGTGTGCGCACCAACGACATCGAGAACGTGGGCCGAACGGCGCGCCACCACACCTTCTTCGAGATGCTGGGCAACTTCAGCTTTGGCGACTACTTCAAAAAAGAGGCCATTGCCTGGGCCTGGGAGCTGGTGACGGAGGTGTTCGGCCTGCCCCCGGAACGGCTGGTGGTGAGCGTCTTTCGCGAAGATGAGGAGGCTTTTGCCCTCTGGCGAGATGAGATAGGGATCCCGGCCCACCGCATCCAGCGCATGGGAGAGGCGGATAATTTCTGGGCTGCCGGCCCCACTGGCCCCTGTGGCCCTTGTTCTGAGATCTACTACGACTTCAAGCCAGAGCTGGGGGATGAGCGGATCGATTTGGAGGATGACTCCCGCTTTCTGGAGATCTACAACCTGGTGTTCATGGAGCTGAACCGGGATAGCGAAGGTCACCTGATGCCGCTGGCCAAGCAAAACATCGACACCGGCCTGGGGTTGGAGCGGTTGGCCCAAGTGTTGCAGGGGGTGCCCAACAACTACGAGACGGACTTGATCTTTCCCATCATTCAGACGGCGGCTGGGATCGCCGGGCTGAACTACTCCAAGGCCGACCCGGAGCAGCAAACCTCCCTGAAGGTGATCGGGGATCACGCGCGGGCAGTGATGCACTTGATTGCCGATGGGGTGCTCCCTTCCAATGTGGATCGGGGCTATGTGCTGCGGCGGCTGATCCGGCGAATGGTGCGCCACGGGCGATTGCTGGGGATCGGCGAGCCTTTCACCATCCCGGTGATCGAGACCGCGATTCAGTTGGCCGAGGCTGCCTATCCTCAGGTGCGGGAGCGAGAAACCCTGATCAAGACCGAGCTGCAACGGGAGGAAGAGCAGTTTCTCAAAACCCTGGAGCGGGGGGAACGGCTACTGCTGGATTTGTTTACTGCCGTCGAATCTTCCCGCCGTGACAGCAGCTCGCCAAAGCAGATCTCCGGCGCCGACGCCTTCAAGCTCTTCGATACCTACGGTTTTCCGCTGGAGCTAACCCAAGAAATTGCCCAAGAACACGGCTTCAGCGTGGATCTGGAGGGCTTTGAGCAAGAGATGGAGAAACAGCGGCAGCGGGCCCGCGCCGCCCACCAAACCATCGACCTCACAGCCCAGGGATCCCTGGACGAGCTGGCGGATTTCCTCAGCCAAACGGAGTTTTTGGGGTACAGCCAATCTTCTGCCCGCGGCGTGGTCGAGGCCCTGTTGGTCGAGGGAAAATCGGTGCCCCAAGTGGAGGCAGGGCAGGCAGTGCAGGTCGTTTTGGATCGCACGCCCTTCTACGCCGAGTCCGGCGGGCAAATTGGCGACCGGGGCTACCTTTCTGGGGACGGCCTGCTGGTGCGGATTGAAGATGTGCAAAAGCAAGGGGATCTGTTCGTTCACTTTGGCCGTGTGGAACGCGGGATCCTGCGGGTGGGGGATCCCGTCCAAGCCCAGATTGACCTGGCCTGTCGGCGGCGCGCCCAAGCCCACCACACCGCCACCCACCTGCTGCAGGCGGCCCTGAAAAGAATTGTCGATCCCTCGATTGGTCAGGCGGGATCCCTGGTGGCTTTTGACCGGCTGCGCTTTGATTTCACCCTATCCCGGCCAGTCACCCCTGAGGAGCTGGAACAGATCGAGAACTTGGTGAACACCTGGATTGCCGAGGCCCATGCTGCTCAAGTGGCGATCATGCCCCTGGCCGAAGCCAAAGCCAGAGGTGCCGTGGCCATGTTCGGGGAAAAATACGGCGCCGAGGTGCGGGTGATCGACTTTCCGGGGGTGTCGATGGAGCTGTGCGGTGGCACCCATGTCAACAACACCGCTGAGATCGGCCTGTTCAAGATCATCGCCGAGACCGGGGTGGCTGCCGGGATCCGCCGCATCGAGGCCGTGGCCGGGCCGGCTGTGCTGGAATACCTGAACGAACGGGACAGGGTGGTGCGGGAGCTGAGCGCCCAATTCAAAGCCAAGCCCCAGGAACTGCCGGAGCGGGTTGCCGCCCTACAGGCGGAGCTGAAAGCTGCCCAGAAGGAACTGGAAGAGGTGCGCAGCCAGTTGGCCTTGCTACAGGCCGAACGTTTGCTGGCCCAAGCGGTTGCCGTCGGAGATCTCAAGGTGTTGGTGGCAGAACTGGGATCCACCACCCCTGAGGCCCTCAAAACCGCTGCCGAGCATCTGCTCCACAAGCTGGGGGAAGGGGCAGTGGTGCTGGGATCGGTGCCGGAAGCCGGTAAGGTCAGCCTGGTGGCTGCCTTTAGCCCTGCGGTGCAGCAACTTGGCCTGAAGGCGGGATCCTTCGTCGGCGAGATCGCCAAACTGACTGGGGGCGGTGGTGGCGGACGGCCCAACTTGGCCCAAGCTGGGGGCAAACAGCCGGAGAAATTGGCAGAGGCTTTGCAGGTGGCCCGGGAGCGGTTGCAAGCGGAGCTGATCTCGCGCTAGGGGAGCGAAGCCCTTTTGAGCACCAACAGGCCGTCCATCAGCCACTACAGTCTGTTCAGTTTAGGGTGAGACACTCGGGCTATAGAGAGAAGCCTTCTGGCCGCGTATGGGGTTATGGGTTTAGTGTCCTAGTTTGAATCGAAATGACTATAAATCTTCGGCCAGTGGGGTTTCCGACATGTCTTCCAGGCTCAGTTGCACCTGCCGCTGCAGCGCCTGAATCGCTTGGTATTCCTGCTGGATGCTGGCCTGGTACTGGGCGGCCAGGGCGGTGTTGCCTTCGGAAAAGGCTTGATCCCACAGTTGGGTCCAGTAGCGGTAGCGCTTCTGGCGAATTTCCAGCTCCATGTTGGCAATGGCGGCCCGCACCACCATCCGTGGACGCATCAGGGCTACGCGGGTATTTTCGTCCAACCAGAGCAGATGGCTGAGGCGCTCGTTGAGCTGCTCATCTTGGGCACAGAGGGTGCGCAAAGCCGTCAGCAACGTCTCTTCTTGCTCTTCCAGCTCCGGCTGAGCCGAGATCAGCTCCAAGATCCGCTGCCACAACTCGCGGTGGGGGCGAAAACTAAATTGCAGCTCTCGCTCCAGCAAAGTTTGCCGAATTTCGCGGCGATACTCGCCAAAATGCAGAAAGATCTGCAAAAGATGGGACTCAGATTGCAAGAGTTTGGATCCCTTATTGAGGGAAGGTTGCTGGGGTTTGGCCCAGCGGTACTGCCGCACGGCTCGGCGCAGGTCTTCTTCCAAATCTCGACTGAGGCGACCGTTGCCGCGGCTGAGCAATTCTGCCACTTTGTGCAAATACAAAGAGCGCCATTGTCCACCCAAACCGGCCAGCAGTTGCACAAGGGCTTGACGGGCCTGTTGAAAATCGGCGGCCCGGCTCAGATCCCGACCGGCCAGCACCTGTTCAATTCGCCAATCCAGCCACAGGGGAGCTTGCTCGATCAGGGTTTGCAGTTCAGCAACCGCTGGTGTCAGCGGGGCGGAGCCCCTGTGCTCCCGCAAAAATTCGTCGGCATCTTTGCCCTCAGGAAGGGTGAGAATGCGCAGCTCAATTTCTCCGCGCCGCGCTTGTTCTTCAATGGCTTCAATGGCCCGGCTGGCGGCGTTCAAACCGGCCCGATCCGCATCAAAATTGAGGATCAGCCGCTTCGACTGGGTGTAGCGCAGCAGGATCTTCACCTGGTGGGGCGTCAAAGCGGTGCCCATAGCGGCTACGGCATAGGCAACCCCCGCCTGATGCAGGGCGATGACATCGAAATAGCCTTCCACCACCAGGACTTGATCGGCCTTGGCAATGGCATCGCGGGCAAAGTTGAGGCCATAGACCACCTGGCTTTTGTTGAAGAGCTCTGTTTCTGGAGAGTTGAGGTACTTGGGCTGTCCTGACTCCCCCAAGGCTCTGCCGGCAAACCCGATCACCCGCCCCTGCACATCGAAAATGGGCAGCATGATCCGGTTGCGAAAGCGGTCGTAGTGGCCGGATCCCTGCTGGCGGGGAACCAGCAATCCAGCCTCTTCTAAAAGTTTGACCGGTTGGCGCTTGTGGTTGACCAAGTATTCGTAGAGAGATTGCCAGCCGGGGGGAGCAAAGCCGATTTGAAATTTTTGCAAAGTTTCTTCGCTCAGTTGGCGGCTGTGCAGGTACTGGCGGGCGGCGGATCCTAGCTGGGATCGGAGGGCATGCCGATAAAAATCGGCAGCCATGGCCAAAATCTCCAGCAGCTTTTCCCGGTGGGAGAGCTCCCGCTCATCAAGGGATCCCAAGGGCTGCGCCTCGGGATTGCGGGTGGGCAGAGGGATGTGGTAGCGCCGGGCCAAGTGGCGCACGGCCTCAGCAAAGGAGAGATGCTCGGTCTGCATGACAAAGCGCAGCACATCTCCCCCTGCCCCGCAGGAGAAGCACTTGTAGATCTGCTTGCTGGGGCTGACCTGAAAACTGGGTTTGTGGTCGTTGTGGAAAGGGCAAAGCCCAACGAAGTTCTTTCCCTG
This sequence comes from Thermostichus sp. MS-CIW-36, assembly GCF_054059035.1. Taxonomy (NCBI): domain Bacteria; kingdom Bacillati; phylum Cyanobacteriota; class Cyanophyceae; order Thermostichales; family Thermostichaceae; genus Thermostichus; species Thermostichus sp. MS-CIW-36. The sequence continues at coordinate 83,808 of NZ_JBSSBR010000002.1, read as the reverse complement.
CTTGCGCAGCACCACTTTTTCGGCCACCACTTCCACGAGGTCGGCCTTTTGGCGCACCAACTGAATGAAATCGGGGGGCAGACCGCTCATGGCTTCGGGGGATCCTGACCTTATAGTAGCCGGGGGAAACTCGACAGGCTGTCTTTTGACCTGGCCCAACGGGCTTGGGATAATGGGCGGGCCTTAAAGGCTAGTTTTCGGTCAGTCCCTGAGATGAAAATGCGAATGATCAACCTTTTTATCGGGCTTTTGGTGGCAGTATTTGCCCTCTTTTTAGGCCCGCAAATGGCTTCTGCTGAGCCTGATTTGGCCTTGGGAGCCAAGGTCTTTCAGGCCAAATGTGTGGGTTGTCACTTGAACGGGCGCAACACTTTGGTGGCAGCGAAAAACCTTTCTCTGGCGGCTCTTCATGAGTACCACGTAGACACCCCTGAGCTGATCCAGGCCCAAGTGAGAAACGGCAAAGGGGCCATGCCGGCTTTTGCCAAGATTCTCAAGCCGGAGGAGATCGAGGCGGTGGCGGCCTACGTTTTGGATCGCGCTGAGCACAACTGGAGTAGAGGCTAGTGTCCAAAGAGAGGACTCAAGATCCAGCCCTGCTCCAGGAAAGCCCGGCGGAGCGGCTGCCTCACGAGCAGGGATGTGAAGGGAAGGGATCCCGCCGCAAAATCTTGTCGGTTGGCGTGGGAGCACATGGCTTGGTGGCGGTGGGCATTTCTGCCCATGGGGTAGTGGCCATCGGCGTGGTGACCCACGGCATCCTCTCGATCGGCTTGGTGGCTATGGGGGCGCTCTCCTTCGGGCTGGTGTCGATGGGCTTGGCCAGTGCCGGCCTGGTGTCGATGGGCCTCTCCAGTTGGGGACAGCACAGCATGAGCATAACGGAATCCCACGGATCCCATCACCATCCCTAGGTTTTGACAAACAAACACTGCATTTTTCTCTTTCTCTACAGGCTTGTAAGGAGCATCTGCGAATGTTCAGTCTGCAAAGTTACTTGACCCTGGCCAAGAAATCTCTGCTGGCCCTGGGAATGAGTTTTTTACCCCTTTCCTCTGCCTGGGCCCATGTCACCGTCCATCCCAAAGAGGCCCCGGCGGGCAGCTTTGCCAAGCTCACCTTTCGGGTGCCCCATGGCTGCGATGGATCCCCGACCGTGCGCCTGCGGGTGCAGATCCCGGAGGGATTCGTCTCTGTGAAGCCGATGGTGCATCCCCTGTGGAAAATCGAGACGGTCAAAAAGCCGCTGGAGACCCCCTATGAGTCGCATGGGAAGATGATTACCGAAACGGTTGCCGAGGTGATCTGGAGCGGCGGCTCGCTGCCCGATGAGTTCATGGATGAGTTCAGCATCAGCCTCAAGCTGCCGAATCGCCCCGGTGAGGTCATCCCCATCCCAGTGATTCAGGAGTGCGAGCAGGGCATGTACCGCTGGATTCAGGTGGCTCAGCCTGGCGAGGATCCCAACAGTTTGCCGGAGCCGGCTCCGCTGCTGAAGCTGACAGGTGGAGACAGTGGACATGGGCACGGCCACGGGCATGGACATGGGCATGGTCACGGTACCCGCTAAGCGGTCTGCTTAGGAGCATGTTTCATCCCAAAAGGGGTTTTGCTTGGATTTGGTCTGGGATCCTCTGCCTCTTGCTGTGGCTGGCCGGGATCCAGCCCGTTTTTGCCCATGCCAGCTTGCTCTCCACCTTCCCAGAGGATGGGGCGGTGCTGCAGGAAGCGCCGACACAGGTGCGGCTGGTCTTCAATGAGCCGGTGCGGATCACGCAACTCCAGGTTTTGGGTAGCAGCGGACGGGCGCTAGCTTTGGAAAACGTGGTGAGCACCGGCAACGCGCCGCAGGGGGATCTGCCCCAGGAGGTCCCAGAGGGGGTTTACATTGTCAGCTGGCGGGCCATTTCTGCCGATTCTCATCCGGTAAGCGGTTCGTTTGTTTTCCTGGTGGGAGCGGATCCGGAGCGAGTTCAGACGGTGAGGGCGACCCAGCTTCAAGGAAGGGATCCCTTGTACTGGCCGCTGGTGGGGGTACGCTGGGGGATCTACTTGGGCAGCCTCTTTGTGGTGGGGGTGCTGGGCTGGTGGCGACTGTTGCGGGGGCAGCGGAGCAGTTTCGCCGATTCTGATCGCGTCAGCGGGGCGGAGCCCTTATCTTGGGCTTTTGCGACAGCTTGGATCACCCTCAGCTTGACCGTGGTGGCCTTCAGTCTGCATTTGGCCCAGCTCTACCCTTACTTTAATGGGCGAGAGCTGCTGCGTGTGATGCTTTCTCCCTACGGTTGGGGTACAGGGCTGCGGCTGGTGGGGCTAGGGATCCTGATCTGGGCCTGTGAGGGAGGTGCCGTCTGGGCCAGCGGTATGGGGTCGGTGTTGGTGCTCGGCTCCTTTTTGCCCATTGGCCATGCTCTCACCAGTGAGCATCCGATGGGGACAATGGCGCTGCTGGGGCTGCATCTGGCCGGTTCAGCTTTCTGGTTGGGAGGGTTGTGGGGGCTGGAGCGCCTGCTGGGCAAGGAATCTGCTCCCTACCCATCTGTAGGCATCATCCAACGGTTTTCTGACGTGGCCACCTGGGCGGTACCGGGGCTTATCCTGGCGGGGGTGGGGATGGGTGGGATCCACCGCGGCTGGGACTGGGATCATCCGTATGGGCAGTATCTCTGGGCCAAGCTGCTGCTGGTGCTGATGATGGTGGGGTTGGGCGCCCACAACAAGTTTCGGCTGGTGCCGGCATTGCAACAGGGTGGGCAGACGGTGGGCCGGTCGCTGCGCCGGATCGTCCGCCTGGAGTTGGTGGGGCTGATGCTGGTGCTGGCCTTGACCAGCTTCCTGGTGGCCCAGGCTCCTCCCAGTCATGGGAGGCAGGGCATGGGATCCCCCCTGGAGTCGGGCTTGCAGACCAGTTGTGAAGAGCGCTTGAACTGGCCGGAAGGCAGCCTGCACCTGAGGATTCTGCCCTGTCGTCCTGGGGAAAATCAAATTCGGGCTGAGGTGAAGGGAGTCCCGGCCCAGGAATTGACCCTTGGGTTTTCCCTGCCAGAACAGGGGATCCCCCCTCTACGCCGCACTGTAGCGCCGGATGGGCCTGGCCAATTTGTGGTGGAAAATGTGCCTCTGGCCCTGGCGGGGGAATGGCAGATCGAGGTGAGACTGCTGATCAGCGATTTTGAAGAGCGGCGAGGTCAGATTGCAGTTTCTCTCCGACCCAATCGTTCAAGTCATTGAAGATCGCGAAAAGAAAAAGCAGAAAAAGACCCTGGATAGGAGCTGTGGGTTGCTCCGCCCAAGGGCGTCGGCCTGTGGCAGAATCGAGCCAGCTCGTAGTGGCAAAAGGCTGCTCCGCTCAGGCGACTGGCTTGGCTATGGAAGACAAGATCAGAGCGGGAAGTGTGCTCAGGGGACGCTATCGCATTCTCCATCCCCTCGGGGAAGGAGGGTTTGGCGTAACCTACAAGGCGGTGGATCAAGACACCTTCGATAGCCCTTGCGTCGTCAAGCGCCTTCGCCCCCTCTCCACGGATCCCTATACGTTGGCCACGGCTCGCAAGCTCTTTGAACGGGAAGCCAAGGTTCTCAACCGGCTCAACCACTTCGACCAAGTGCCCCGCCTTTTGGCCCACTTCGAGCAGGATCAGGATTTTTACTTGGTGCAAGAGTTTGTTGCCGGGCATGATCTCAGCCAGGAGCTGATCCCGGGCAAGCCGCTGAGCGAGGCCGAGGTTTTGAAACTGTTGTGGGATATTTTGGAGATCCTGCGCCATGTACACGCCCACCAGATCGTCCATCGGGATATCAAGCCGGCCAACCTGATGCGCCGCGATGCCGATGGCAAGTTGGTGTTGATCGACTTTGGGGCAGTCAAGGAAGTGGGGCGGTTGGTCAGCCATGCCCCCGGCCAAACTCAGTTGGCGACGGTGATTGGCTCGGTTGGCTACATGGCGCCCGAACAGCTCAACGGCAAGCCCCAGCCCTGCAGCGACCTGTACTCCGTAGGGGTGCTGGCCATCCAAGCCCTCACCGGTCGTCCTCCCCATAAGATCCGGGATGATCCCCGCACCGGCCAACTGCTCTGGCGGGATTTGGTTCAGGTCAGCGAGGAGCTGGCCGAGATTTTGGATCGCCTGATCTGCCCCCACTGGCAAGAGCGTTTCCAATCGGCTGCTGAAGTGTTGGAGGCGCTGCGGCCCCTGTTGCCTTTTCCCCAAGAGGCGACGCTCGGCGATGTTTCTGTGGATCAGGTTTTGGTGACGCGCCTGTTGGCCCGCGCACAGGAGAAAGCCCGCCAAGGGGATTTCCAGGGGGCGATTGCCGACTGCACGTTGGCCATTCAATTGGATCCCCAAAATAGCCGCGCCTACAGCCAGCGGGGCAGCGCCCGCTACAAAAGTGGGGACTTGGCAGGGGCCATCGCAGATTACACCCAAGTCATTCAACTGGCAGGGGACGCCCGCGCCTATTTCAACCGCGGCATTGCCCGCTACCGGCTGGAGGACTACGAGGGAGCTGTTGCCGACTACACCCAGGCTCTCGGCCTCAACCCACAATGGGCGGTGGCCTACTACAACCGTGGCAATGCTTACCGGCAACTCAATCAGCAGCAGCAGGCCATCGAAGACTATTCGCGGGCCATTGAGCTCAACCCAGAGGATGTGCGGGCCTATTTCAACCGCGGCGTGGTGCGCGGCCATCTGGGAGATGCGCAGGGGGCAGCAGCCGATTTTTCCGAGGTGATCAAGCGGGACCCTCAGGACGGGGAAGCCTACTTCAACCGGGGAGTGGCGCGGGTCCAGTTGTCAGATTTGCAAGGGGCCGTCGAGGACTACACCCAAGCGCTGCAGTTGGATCCTCGCCACGGCAAAGCCTATTACCACCGGGGCCTGGCCCGGCAAGCGTTGGGGGATCCCCAAGGGGCCGTTGAAGATTTTTCTCAGGCCCTATCCCTACGGTCTGCTGAGGCCACTGAGCTACCTGAGGCAGAGGCGGCAGCCCAGGCGGATCTCTACTTGCAGCGGGCCATGGCCTACCTGAGCAGCAACGCCCTGGAGTCGGCGCTGGCCGATTGTGAACAGGCTCTCCGCCTGGATCCTAAGCTGTCGCGGGCCTATCTCTGCCGGGGCTTGGCCCGTCAGGGGCTGGGGGATCCCGGCGGCGCTCTGGCAGACTTCAACCGCGCCCTGGAGCTGGATCCCCAAATGGCCAAAGCCTACCTCAACCGGGGCATTGCCCACCTGGACTTGGGCAACATCGAAGCGGCTTTGTCCGACTTGAGCCAGGCCATCGCTCTGGATCCCCAAGATGCCAGTGCCTACAGCAGCCGCGGGCGAATCCATTGGCTGTTGGGGGATCCCCTAGCGGCTCTGCGGGATTATACAGCTGCCCTGGAGCGGGATCCGCAGAACCCTCAGCTCTACTTCAACCGCGGCCAACTCCATGCTGAGCGGGAAGATTGGCCGGCAGCCTGTGAGGACTTCTCGCAGGTGTTGCAGTGGGCGGCGAGGCCTGGGATCCCACGCGGGCCGGAGCTGCTGGTTAATGCCCATCTGCGCCGCGGTATGGCACGGCAACGCTTGGGGGATTGGCAGGGAGCGCTGGCCGATTTCGACCAAGCTCTGCAAGGGGATCCTCAGTCGGGCTTGGCTTATTTCCATCGCGGCCAAGTGCGGGCTGCTCTGGGAGATGGGCTGGGGGCCATCCAGGATTACCACCAGGCTTTGGCGCTGGGGGTGGCAGTGGCCGAGGCGGATATCCGCCGAGATCTGGCGCGGGCCCAAATCCAGACGGGAGATCTGCAGGCGGCCTTAGAGCAGTTGAACGAGGCGGTGCGCTTGCAGCCGGAACGGCGGGATCTGCGCCAAGAGCGAGCTGAGTTGTGCCGACGGCTAGGCCGGTGGCAAGAAGCAATTGCCGACTACGACGAGGTGTTGCGGCAGGATCCCCAGGACTGGACGGCTTGGCTGCGACGGGGCATGGCCCATGGGCAGGTGGGCAACTGGGCTGCCGCCCTTCAGGATCTCAGCCGGGTTTTGCAGCAGGATCCTGACCACAGGGAAGCGCTGTGGCACCGAGGACAAGCCCTGCAGCAGTTGGGTCAGACCGAAGCGGCCTTGCAAGATCTAAACCGTCTGCTGCAGCGGGATCCCCAACACAGGATGGCCCGCTTGGCCCGCGGCTCTCTGTTGTTGACGTTGGCAGTGCGCGGCACCGTTCCTGCAGCGGGCGTAGCCTTGGAGCAGGCCGAATCCGACTTCGACCAAGTCATCCAGGAAGAGGCCCAAGATGGGGAACAGTCCCGGCAGCTCTATCTGGAGGCCCACCTGAAGCGGGCCCAAGTCCGCCGCCTGCGCCACAACCTGGAGGGGGCAATAGCCGATTGGGATCGGGTCTTGGAGCTGGCCAGCCCAGGGGATCCAGAAGTGCTGGTCACCGAAGCCCTGTTGTATCGGGGCTTGTGTCGCCAAGAGAGGGGGGATCTGGCTGGGGCGTTGGCCGATTTCACGGCGCTGATCCAGCAGCAACCGCAGGCTTCTCAGGCTTTTGCTTTGCGGGCAAGGGTGCATCTGGCTTTGGGGGATCAAGAGGCGGCATTGGCGGATCTCAACCAAGCTCTGAGCCTCGACCAGAACTGGGGGGTGGCCGATGCTGCCCTGGCCTACCGTCAACGGGGGGATCTACACCGGCAGGCCAATTGCCCTGAGCTGGCCATTGCCGACTACACGCAGGCCCTGGCCTTGAACCCCCAGGAGCACTCTGCTTTGCTCCACCGAGCTCTCCTGTGGGATGGCGAGGGACAGACGGACAAAGCGATAGAAGACTACACCCGACTGCTGCAACTGGAGCTGGATCCCCAGGAGCGGGTCTGGGTTTTGAACAACCGCGGCTGGGCCTACGCCCAACAGGGGGATTTTTCGGCGGCCATCCGCGACTACGACCAAGCCATAACACTCTGCACTGCTGACGCGAGCGATAGGGATCCCTGCCACCTCAAGGCCCACCTCAACCGCGCCCTGGCCCGGACTGCCCTTGGGGATTGGCAGAGAGCCTGCCAGGATTTCCAGGCTGCCCTCCAGATGCAAGGGTACGAAGGTCGGCTTTTGGAAGACGTTATCGCTAGTTATTTCAAAATAGGTTGAGACACTTCCCAAAGGCTCCGCGCCGTCGCCGCGGCCACCTCCAACCTCTCTTAGAAATCGATGGGATTTGAATGGACAGTTAGAGGGATCGGCTCAAGCCTCCTCCGCCACTTCTCCCGTCTCGGGCCGCAGCAGCGGAAAGGCAATGACATCGCGAATGCTGGGGGCATCACACAGCAGCATTGTCAAGCGGTCGATCCCCACGCCCAGGCCACCTGTGGGGGGCAGGCCGTATTCCAAGGCCGTGAGGAAGTCTTCATCCAGAAAGTGGGCCTCTTCATCTCCGGCTGCCTTCAGGGCTGCCTGGGCCTCCAGCCGCTGCCGCTGATCCACCGGATCGGTGAGCTCGGAGTAGGCGTTGGCCGTCTCCCGCCCAACGATGAACAGCTCGAAGCGCTCGGCCAACCCCGGTTTGCTGCGGTGGGGCTTGGTGAGGGGACACACCTCCAGGGGATAGTCCAGAACAAAGGTGGGCTGGCGCAGGCGGCTCTCGCAGCAGTGCTCAAAGGCTTTGACCAGCAACTGGCCGGGGGAGTCCTGGGGGGAGAGATCGGGGATCCCTTGGGCGGCCAAGGCCGGCAAGAGCTCTTCAGGGCATCCCTTTTCCACATCGATGAAAATGCCAGTGGCCTCCTCCACCAGCTCCTGCATCGTCACCCGTCGCCAGGGAGGGGTGAGGTCGATGGCTTCCCCTTGGTAGGTGAGCTGCAGGGATCCCCGCACCGCCAGGGCGGCGTTGCAGACCAGGGTTTCCGTCAGCTCCATCATGGTGTGGTAGTCGGCGAAGGCTTGATAGGCCTCTAGAGAGGTGAACTCCGGGTTGTGGCGGGTGGAGATGCCTTCGTTGCGAAAGACCCGCCCAATTTCATAGACTCGCTCGATCCCGCCCACCACCAGCCGCTTCAGGTGCAGCTCGGTGGCAATGCGCAAGTAGAGATCCAGATCCAGGGCGTTGTGGTGGGTAACAAAAGGCCGCGCCTCCGCCCCGCCGGGGATCACCTGCAACACTGGCGTCTCAATTTCCACAAAACCTCGCTCTTCCAGAGTCTGACGCAGGGAGCGGATGATCTGGGCGCGGTCGAGCAAGGTCTGCTTGACCTCAGGGTTGACGATGAGATCGACGTAGCGCTGGCGGTAGCGTTTCTCCACATCCCGCAGGCCGTGCCACTTGTCCGGCAGCGGCAACAGCGCCTTGGTTAGCACCTGGTACTCGTCCACCCGCACCGACAATTCCCCTTTTTCGGTGCGCTTCAGGCAGCCCTTGGCCCCCAGCCAATCGCCCACGTCGATGAGCTTGTCCAGGTTCTTGAAGGCCAACTCCCCCATATGCTCCGTCAGCCGTTGCTTCTCCAGGTAAAGCTGGATGGTGCCGGAGCGATCCTGAAGGGTAAAGAAAGCCAGCTTGCCCATGACTCGCCGCGCCCGGATCCGCCCGGCCACCGCCACCTGCACATCCTCCCGCTCGCCGCCGGGCTCTAGGTCGGCAAATTGCTCCTGCAGCTCGGCAGCCAGATGGGTAACAGGGAAAGAATAGGCGTAAGGCGGGATCCCTTGTTCCCGCAGGTGTTGGGCTTTTTCCAATCGGGCGGCCCGCTGGGCAACTTCGCTGCTGCTGGGGAGGGTAGACATGGCGGTGGATAGGCAATGGACAATGGAAGCCCCGTTAGGGACGGGATTTTTCAGGCTGCCGGCGGTGCGATCGCGTTAGCGGGACGGAGTCCTTTCGCGTTAGCGGGACGGAGTCCTTTGCCGTGGGAACGCAGCAGCTCCAGAAGGGCTTCAGCCCGCTGGCGTTCTCTTTCGGCGCGTTGATACTCTGCCTCGGCCCGTTGGCGTTCTCTTTCGGCCCGTTGATGTTCCAAAGCAGCCTTCTCTTCCCCGGTGGGCAACACCTCCCCTTCCCGATCACACCAGCGTAGCCATTCCGTGTTCACGCCCTCGAAGGATCCCTGCCAGAGGGTCAAGCCCAACCCGATATCCTCCAGCCATGTGGACGCGAAGGGGACAAATTCACCCCCCCGCCGCTGAAAAAGGGCCAGAGGGGATCCCTGCAGTTCCCTTAGTTGCCGCAAGGGAGAGGCTACGCCCGCTGTGCGATCGTAGACCGCGTAGTAGCTGACGCCGGCGCGGGCATAGTCTTTGCGTTTGCGGCCCAGCTCTTCCCCTTTGCGCTTGGAGACAATCTCAATGACCACATCCGGCGGCTTACCTATCTCCCAGACCAGGTAGGTGCGATCTTCCTTGCGCTCAAAGCTGGCGGGGGGAGCCACCTCCAGGCTGAGCGTCACATCGGGCATCAGGGGGGGCAGTTTGAGGGCAGAGAACAGGCCAATATTGGCTGTGGCCAAAAAGGGGATCAGCTCCCCCGTGTCTTCGGCCTTGGGCTGGAAGGAGGCGTAGAGAGCGCTGGTGAGCAGGCGCTGCAGCTTTTTGGAGAGAATGCTGTCCGCGGGCTCATCATCCTCGATGACCAGGTCACTAATATCTGGTGGCTCTGGCAGAGGAAATGCCGCCTCCGGCATCGAGGGCTGGACTGGGCTGGAGGGTGCGGAAACCATGCTCACCGGGATCCCTTGCTGGTGTTGCTAACTACGGACTAGGGCTCAGCTAAGGCTGCTGAGCTGTTTGCCCAGCAGGCGTAGCCTTTTTCGAGGGTAACAAAAGTTTTCGGGAACATGATGGACATGCCACCGAAGCAGCGGATGCCGATCGCGTTAGCGGGACGGAGTCCAATCGCGTTAGCGGGACGGAGTCCAATCGCGTTAGCGGGACGGAGTCCAATCGCGTTAGCGGGACGGAGTCCAATCGCGTTAGCGAGACGGAGTCCAATCGCGTTAGCGGGACGGAGTCCTTGCTTGGCCTTTGGAGATAGGCGCAGCAGAGCCCAGCAGCCGGCGACGGGTGGAAGGCAAGGGGATGTTCACTCTGCGCTCTGGGAACCGGGCACAGCCACCAGCAGGGCTTCCAACACCCGCTGCACCCGACTCAGGCGCAATCCATAATCTGACAAAACGGGACTGTTGGGGATGATGGCGTGGCGAAACCCCAGTTTGCTGGCTTCTTTCAAGCGCTGCTCCAACTGGGCCACCGGGCGCACCTGTCCTCCCAACCCCACTTCGCCGATCAAGACCGTCAAGGGATCCACCTGTCGATCCCGGAAGCTGGCGGCCACGGCCACTGCTACCCCCAAGTCGGCAGCCGGCTCGGCCACCTGAATGCCGCCGGCAGAGGCGATGTAGGCATCGTATTTGGAAAGCGGGATCCCCACCCGTTTTTCCAACACGGCCAAGATCTGCAAAAAGCGGTTGATTTCAATGCCGGTGGAGGTGCGGCGAGGGGAACTGTAGCTGGTGGGGCTGACCAGGGCCTGTACTTCCACCACCAAGGGGCGGGTGCCCTCACAGGCGACGATGGTGGCCGTTCCGGGTGTGGCCTGATCCCGGCTACTCAAAAAAAGCTGCGAGGGGTTCTCCACCTCCACCAAGCCAGAGGCGGTCATCTCAAAAACACCCATTTCCTGGGCTGCCCCAAAGCGATTTTTGACGGCGCGCAATAGGCGGTGGCTTTGGAAGCGATCCCCCTCAAAGTACAAGACCGTGTCCACCAAATGCTCCAGCACCTTCGGCCCGGCCAGGGATCCGTCTTTGGTAACATGGCCTACAATCAGCAGAGCCACCCCCAGTTTTTTGGCCAGCCGCATTAACAGGCCGGTGCATTCCCGCACCTGGGAAACGGATCCCGGCGCCGAGGTGAGTTGCCCCCAGAAGATGGCTTGAATGCTGTCGATCACCGCCACCTGCGGTTGCAGAGCCTGGATCTCCGCCACGATGGCCTCCAGGTCGGTCTCGGCCAAGAGGTAGAGCTGCTCGCTTTCCACCCCCAGCCGCTCGGCGCGTAGCTTGATCTGCTGGGCTGATTCTTCCCCCGACACGTATAAGATGGGCCCGCTCTTGGCCAGGTGGGCAGCGCTCTGCAGCAGCAGGGTGCTCTTGCCAATGCCCGGATCCCCGCCAATCAACACCAGGGATCCCGGCACAATGCCACCTCCCAACACCCGGTCAAACTCGCCATAGCCGGAGGAGAGGCGAGGGTGGCGATCTGAGGAGACCTGGGAGAGGGGGAGGGCCGACCGGGGGATCCCATTGGCGCGGTTGGACCTAGGAGCGAGGGCTTGGGCCCGTGGGGACTTGGCCGCTGGGGCGACGACCACTTCCGTCAGGGTGTTCCAGGCGCCGCAATGGTCGCAGCGGCCCAAAAACTTGGCATAGCGCTCGCCGCACTGGCTGCACTCCCAGACGGTTTTGGCCTTGGCCATAGCCGGGGACTCCTAGGCCTAGGGAGCAGCGGCGACAGGGAGGGGCACCTCCGGCAAGACCAGGGATCCGCACTGGGCGTGGTGGCGCAGCAGATGGTCGCAGAGGACCAGGGCCACCATCGCCTCCACCATCGGCACTGCCCGCGGCAAGACACAGGGATCGTGGCGTCCCCGCGCCGCCAAAACCGTCTCTTGCCCATTGAGGGTGACGGTGTTTTGAGGCTGGCGAATGGTGGCAGTGGGCTTAAAGGCTACCCGCAGGACGATGTCTTCGCCGTTGCTGATGCCCCCCTGGATGCCGCCGGAGCGGTTGCTGCGGGTGCGCCAGCCGCCGGGGGTCATGTAAAACTCGTCGTTGTGCTGCTTACCCGTCAAGTAGGTGCCGGCAAACCCCGAGCCGATCTCAAACCCTTTGCTGGCCGGCAGGGACATCACCGCCTTGGCCAAATCGGCCTCCAGCTTGTCGAACACCGGGGATCCCAGTCCGCGGGGCACGTTGCGGGCCACACATTCCACCACTCCCCCCAGCGAATCCCCTTCCCGCGCCGCCTCCTCAATTTTTTGGATCATGGCCGCCGCCGCTTGGGGATCGGGGCAGCGGACGATGTTGGCCTCCACCTGCTCTGCAGTTACCGAGCTGGGATCCACCTGGGCTTCCACATCTTTTACCCGCTGCACGTAGGCCAAGATCTCCACCCCTGCCGCTAGGCGCAGGATCTTCTTGGCAATGGCCCCTGCCGCCACCCGGCCAATGGTCTCTCGCGCTGAGGCCCGTCCGCCCCCCTGCCAGTTGCGGATGCCGTACTTGGCTTGATAGGTGGCATCGGCATGGGAGGGGCGGAAGGTGGTGGCCATTTCGCTGTAATCCTGGGGGCGGGCATCCTGGTTGCGCACCAGGATGTGGATGGGGGTGCCAAGGGTGAGGCCCTGGAAGACTCCCGAAGTGATCTCGCAGCGATCGGCTTCCTGGCGCGGCGTGGTGATGGAGCTCTGGCCAGGGCGACGCCGATCCAGCTCCGCTTGAATGTCGGCCTCGGTCAACGGCAGGCGGGGCGGACAGCCATCTACCACCACCCCCACTGCCCCACCGTGGGACTCGCCGTAGGTAGTAACCGAAAACAGGACGCCGAAGGAGTTGCCGTTGGCCATGGGATCCCGAACTTTTGGGTTTGCAACTTTGTCTTGCAACTATTCTGCAACAGGGGGCTGCCCGGCGGCGCGGTGCCACTGACGGCAGCAGGCGATCCCCCGCAACACTAGGTGAGGATCCCAATGTAGTGGAGTGAGAAGTGAGGAGTGAGGAGTGAGGAGTGAGGCTCTCTTCTCTCCGCTCTTTCCTCTCTGCTCTCTGCTCAAGGACTCCGTCCCGCTGTCGCTAACGGGGTTTTGCCGGTAACTTTGCAGGTGGGAGTAGAGCCACTCCCCATCCCCGCCGGTCAGCAGCAGGGGGCCTTGGGGAAAGCGGCGACGCCAGTCGGCAATAAACTCCCGCAACCCCGCCAGCAGAGTGTGGAGAATGCCGCTGCGGATGGCAGCCACGGTGTCAGTGGCCCAGCGGGGGGGTAAGGGAGAGCAGGGATCCCAGTGGATTTTGGGCAGCCGAGCAGTGTAGTCGGCCAACGCCTGCGCCTGCAACCCCAGGCCGGGCAAGATGGCCCCTCCCACCAGGGATCCTTCAGAGTCAGCTCCTGTGAGGGTCAGGGCAGTACCCGCGTCGATGACCAAACAGGGCCAGCCGTAGTGGATCCCAGCAGCCCACAAGGCCAAGGCCCGATCCAGCCCCAGCCCTGGGTAGGGATCCCGCAGCGGCACCTGCGATAGCTCCAATCGATGCACCCAAGGGGATTCCGGCGGCAGGGGAGCAGAGCCCACAGGAGCCAGCCACAGCTCTGTCTGCTCCGGCCAGGACAAGGGCTGGTGGGCAGGAAACTGCTCCACCTTCACCAGGGTCTCCCCCACAAACCAGCCCCAGCGCACGTGAGTGTTGCCCAGCACGGCTGCCAGCCATTCACGACAGCGGTGCGAAGCGCTGAGATCTGCCCCCTCCTCAAAACTCATGCAGCAGCTCTGCCTCCACGCGAAACAGCTCCACCGGCTGGTCGACAGGGATCCCGGCCAACCTCTTGGCAGTGGCGAGCTGCCATTCCGTCGTCAAAGCTTCTCCCGGCAGCAACACCGCCCCCCGTGTTCCGGAGCGGATAAACAAGCCCGTGCGGGTTGGATCCACCTGCTCCACGGCGGCGAAAGGACTCCGTCCGAGTAGCGCGATGGGCACCACCCGCCGCACAATGGCCACCTGAATGGCTGCTGACTCCAGCTCCCCAGGTCGCAGAGGCACGTAGCGCCAGTCGCGGGTCACAGCCCCCACCGCCGCCCGGATGGTGGCCCTGGCCAGATCCTCACCGCTGGGATCCAAGCTGCCCCAGCAGCCGCGGGGCCGACCTTCTGTACTCACTGTTACAAAAACCCCCGCTGAGCGCTGCCAGTGGGGCGGGATCTCCTCTGGAGGTGGCAGCACCTGGCCGGTGGCGAAGTAGTGGGCAATGGCCTGACGCGCCAGCGCCGGCAGGGTGTCAGGGAGAGGTTGTCGCCGGCTGGGAGAGGGGATCCCTTCTGAATCGGACTCCGTCCCGCCAGTGCGATCCCGTAAGCGGTGCGAGGCACCCATGGACTCCGGCGGAGGAACAGGGGCAGTTGTCTCAGAAGGCTGCGGCAGGGATCCCGTCCACAAGCCCAGCCCCGCAGCCAGGAGCAGGCCGATCGCGTTAGCGGGACGGAGTCCTTGAAGACCCAGCAATCGAACCGTGAAGTGAACTCGGCAGGTGAACACCCAAGAGAATCCCGTTGGTGGTCACAACAACCGTACTCTAAAAGCTACGCCCTCTCTGCTGCAAATACTTGAAAACGGTGTTCAAATCCTTGTCGCCGCGCCCAGAACAGTTGACCACTACCCGTTGCTGGGATCCGAGCTGTGGGGCCAAAGTTTTCAGGTAGGCCAGCGCATGGGCCGTCTCCAGCGCGGGGATGATCCCTTCCAGCCGCGACAGCAGCAGCAACGCCTCTACGGCCTCATCATCGGTGGCAGCGTAGTACTCGGCTCGTCCAATTTCTTTCAGATAGCTGTGCTCGGGTCCTACACCGGGGTAATCCAAGCCGGCGCTGATGGAGTGGGCCTCCTGCACCTGCCCTTCTTCATCCTGCAGTAGGTAGCTCATGGCTCCATGCAGGACTCCAATCCGACCGCGGTTGAGGGTGGCAGCGTGGCGGGGCGTGTGCAGCCCTTCTCCGGCAGCTTCAATGCCGATCAGTCGCACCCCTGGATCCCGGACAAACTCGTTAAACAGGCCCAGGGCATTGGATCCGCCTCCCACACAGGCCAGCAGCACATCCGGCAGCCCTCCCCACTTCTCCTGGCATTGCTGCCGCGTCTCCTGGCCGATGACATCGTGAAAGGCCCGCACCAGCTTCGGGTAAGGGTGGGGCCCTGCCACCGTACCGATCACATAGTGGGTGGTCTCCACATTCGTCACCCAGTCGCGGATCGCCTCGGAGAGGGCGTCTTTGAGGGTGCGCGTGCCCGATTCCACTCCCCGCACCTCAGCGCCCAAAAGGCGCATCCGCTGCACATTGGGGGCCTGCCGCTCCATATCCAGCGCCCCCATGTAGATGACGCATTCTAGGCCAAAGCGGGCGCACACGGTTGCCGTGGCCACCCCATGTTGGCCGGCGCCAGTCTCGGCAATGATCCGCCGCTTGCCCATGCGCACCGCCAGCAGCACTTGGCCAAGGGCGTTGTTGATCTTGTGGGCGCCGGTGTGGTTGAGATCTTCCCGCTTCAGGTAGATCTGCGGGCCGCCGTAGTATTCGGTTAGCCGCTGGGCAAAGTAGAGGGGGCTGGGCCGCCCAACAAAATCCCGCAACAGGTTGTGAAACTCGGCGCGAAAGTCGGGATCCCGCCAGTGATGCTCAAAGGCTTCCTCCAGCTCTGTCAGGGCGCTCATCAGGGTTTCCGGCACAAACCGACCCCCAAACGGCCCAAACCGCCCCTGGGGATCCGGACGCACCTGCGGGTCAAGGGGATCCAAAACACGAGGGGAAAAAGCAAAAGAAGCTGAGGTCATGGCAGAGTCCGTCCGGGCCTTGTAGCCTGCAACTAGAGAGAGGCTTTCCCATTCTACAGAAGGAAGGGGCGATGACCAGTCTCGCCTCTCTTCTTCTGCCGTGGGATCCCGAAAAGTTGTTTTGAACAAGGGTCTTCCCAGGATTTTTAAGATAAGGCCGTCCGATTTTGAGGCGGCCTTATGGACAAGCATCTGCAAGAGTTGCTCCAGCAAGAAGATCAAAAGCGCAGAGATGAAGAGGTGCGGCGCACCTATGCCCTTTCTCAAAAGTCCGAGGGGATGGTGATCCTTCTGTCTATTCTGCTTGCCTTCGGAGCCTACCTCTACACGCGGCGGTGGAAAGCTTTGATGGTTTTTCTGGGCTGGTGTTTCTTCCTTGGCGTGTTGTTTAGCGACGACGAGGGAGAGGTTTCCCTACCCGGACTGTTTCTGGCCTCTACCTGGGCAGCGGTAGACAATTGCAGCGCTATCCAGCGGGCAAGAGAAGAAATCGAACGGCTGCGCTCCGGCCAAAACCCTGATGTTGATCGGCAAACTTAAACTTGGTCGACAAAACAAAATAGTGGCCCAAAAATCGGTATTTTATTTCAAACTCTCGAAAAAGATGCTATACCTACTATTTCGAGTGGCACCCAGATACAAGCGGCGCAACCGACCCATTCTCAACGGCAGTGAAACTTGGATTCCTATTCCCTTTGTCTTTTGGGAAAGAGCATGCCTCTAACCCCCAAAACCCTGAACTTTGCTGAATTTACTGAGCTTTAGGCGGTTTGGCAAAAGTCATTGAGAGGGATATAGTAGACCAAGTTTCCCCCCGATCCTTGAGTCCACCGCAACGGTTGCCGGGAAGTGAAGGGGGAAAGCGCTCGGGGGGTATTCCTCAGGGCTTTGCGGGATACCGCCTTCCTGCTCAGAGATAGGCAGGATGCGATCGCTTCTTTCCTGAACCATGTTCAGGAGAGTTCAGCGTGAATGTATCAGCTTGGACAAACCAAATTCTGTCCCCCTAGGAGAGGGGCTGGAGGTGAGAGAGCTTAGGATAGCTACAGATTAGAGCAATCAAAACCATGAAGTCTGCTGCTCGCCTAGCTTGTCTGCTTGCCGGACTGATCCTAGGAGCGGGGATCCCCGTCATTGCTCCCGCCCCCGCCCTTCCCGTTGCCCAAGCCGGTTTCCGGCCCTATCTCAATGCCCGTTTCGGCTACCGCATCGACTACCCGGCAGACTTCATTCCGCAAGGGGAATCGGACAACGGCGATGGCCAAGTGTTTCTCGGTCAAGACGGGGCTGAGCTGCGCGTTTGGGGTGGGTACAACATCTTTCAAGAAACCCCTGCCAGCGCCCTGCAGGAAGAGCTGCAGCGCAGCCGGGAAAACCAACGCCGGGTTACTTACCAAGCTGTTGGCCGGGATTTCTTTGTGGTCTCCGGCTACGAGCCCGTTCGTGTCAGCGGTGCGGAGCCCTTTGGCCAGCGGATTTTCTATCTCAAAACAGTTGTCCGCCCTTCGCTGCAAGCTGGCTTTGAGTTCGTGTACCCGGCCAACCGGCGCGAGCGCTATGACCGAGATGTGGAAGCTATAGCCCGTTCCCTGCGCCTTGCCGATCCCTGAGCTAGACCCAAGTTGGGGCATGATCGTAGGGATCCCTGGCAAAACCCAATGGCCGAGAGACCGCTGGATAGTTGGCTGCAGGAACGCATGCGGGTTGTTGGCCTGTCTTCTTGGCGGGCTTTACAGGCCCAGGCCGGGATCAGCCGCCGCGCCCTTGATCAGGTGCGCCAGGGGAAGTGGGGATCCCTGCGCCTGGAGCAACTGCAAAAGTTGGCTGCCGCTCTGCAGTGGGATTTGGGATCCCTACTGCGCCTCAACGGGAATGACAAAATGGAATCCACCGATTCCTCAGAAGTCCTCTTCTCTCTGCTGCAGCCGCTGCTGACCAGCTACCCCACTGTCCGCCAGATTGCCCAGCGCAAGCCCGATTGGCCGGCCCAAAACGTGACAGCTCTGTTTCGCTCCTTAGACGCTCTGCTGCAGCGCTGGGGGTATGAGCCCATCGGCAACCCCCTGGAGTCCGTCCCCTTTGATCCGCAACTGCATCAACCGGATCAGCTGGATATTCAAAAGGGGGATCCCGTTTACATTCGCTTTGTCGGCTACCGCCGCGGTGACCACATCCTCTGCCCAGCCAAAGTCAGCCGTTCCCTGCCTGGAGGATTGAGCTGATGGCACCTGCCCCCAAAGCGACCCTAGCCATTGATTTTGGCACCAGCAACACGGTGGTGGCAGTTTGGGATCCCGCCCAAGCAGTGCCCCGTCTCCTCACTCTTCCCGGCCTCTCTCGCCCAGACCACTCGGCTATTCCCAGCTTGGTCTACGTGAAGGGAAAAGGCCAGCTCCTGGTGGGGGAAACCGTGCGCGCCGGTCGGTGGGGGGCAGTGGATCCGCAACGGCTGTTTCAGGGGTTTAAGCGGGACTTGGTGGCGGAGTTTGTCCCTCCGCCGCGAGTTCTAGATGGAGAGCGCTACGACGCCGAGAGGGTGGCCCAAGCTTTTTTGCAGACGGTGATGGAAGCTGTCCCGAAAGAACACCTGCAGCCGCAACAGCTGGTGTTCACCGCCCCTGTCGGCTCTTTTGAGCGCTACCTCAATTGGCTGCGGGGAGTGGCCAGTGCCTGTGGCTGGGATCCCGTTCAAATTGTCGATGAAGCCACGGCAGCAGCCCTGGGCTATGCGGTTGGCCAGCCGGGATCCCTAGTGCTGGTGGTGGATTTCGGCGGCGGTACCTTGGATCTCAGCTTGGTGCGCACCCTCGCTCCCCAAGCGGGTAGCCCTGTCCTCAAAGCGGAGGTGATCGCCAAGGCCGATGCCTATGTGGGCGGGGTGGACATCGACATTTGGATTGCCGACTACCTACTGCAGCAACTGGGGCTAAGCCGACAGCAAATTGGAGCTCTGGGCTGGCTCAACCTCCTGGAGCAGGCGGAACAGCTCAAGATCGCCCTTTCCACTCAGATGGAAGCGGTGGGCAGTTGGTTTGACGACGAAGCCCTCACTGCCCATGAGTTGAAGTTAAGCCGGCAGGAGCTGGAAGAGATCCTGGAAGCTCGTCAGCTTTTGGATCAAATCCGCCAGTGCCTAGACGACGTTCTCCTCACCGCCCAGGCGAGGGGATTGGGCAAGAACCAAATTGAGCAGGTGCTCTTGGTAGGAGGCAGCTCCCAACTGCCAGCAGTTCAAGAGCTGCTGCGCTCCTACTTCGGCAAAAAGAAAGTGCGCTGCGAACGCCCCTTCGATGCTGTGGCCCTGGGCGCCCTGCAGGTGGGCCGCCAGGTGAAGCTGGAGGATCGCCTGCACCACAGCTATGCCCTCCGCCTCTGGGATCCCTTGCAGAAAAGCTACATCTACTACCCCCTCTTCGAACAGGGCAGCCCCTATCCCTGCCGACGGGCTGAGCCCTTGATCCTGCAAGTGGCCAACGACGGACAAACGGAGATTCGCCTAGAGGTGGGCGAAGTGGCCCAGGTAGTCCAGTCGGAAGTGGTTTACGACGAGCTGGGGCGGATGAGCAGCCGGCAGCTCACCCGGCAAACCGATTTCCGATCCCTAGCTCCTCTTGGATCCCTGCCCATTCGCCTCAGCGAGACGGAGTCCTTACCGGTTTGTCTGGCCCGTTTGCAGCCCCCTGGCCGCGTGGGAGAGGATCGCCTTCGCGTCGAATTTGCCATTGATAGCTCGCGGCGCTTGTTGGTTACCATCACCGACCTGCAAACTCAGGCGCTCTTGGCAGAGGCCCAGCCTGTAGCCACCTTGAGTTAAGAGACGAAAGTAGAGAGAAGAGAGCGTCTTCACTGCAACGGAAGACAAAGAAAGCAATGTAAAGGGCACGACATGGCCACGATTCCCAACTCTCATCTCCCCTTGTGAGAGAGGGGTCGGGGGCTTGAGGAGAGTAGAGAGCGGTTGCGCCGACGGCGTGGGGTCTCAGGGGAAGGATCTCAATCATTGATATTGTTGATATTGATTATTGATTGAGAATGGCTGCATATCCAGTGATCTCTGTAGCGACTTGATGAATAATCTGAGCGATGGGATATGAATCTGATTTGCGTTTAACTACACTTCTTCTCTTGAGCTACCTTGGGAACAAATCTTGCTCTTGTCACCACCGCCCCATTTTGCCCGTCCTCCCCTCGACTTTATTCCGCCCGCCTATAGCGCCTGGGTGCTACGGCTCGTCCACGGGATCCTGCCCCTGCTCTTGCGGGTGAGGGTGCGGCGCTGGCTTCCTTCCGGCATTGCCAAAATCGAGGCCACAGGGGCGGAGATCTTGGCGCGGCTCTACCACCAGTTCCAGGAGGGTCAAATTCGCCTAGTCCTGGCTTTCCGACATGTGGAGGTGGATGACCCGCTGGTGGGCCTGTACGTTCTATCTCGCCTGGTGCCCGAAGCCGCCCGTCGACAAGGGATCCGCCTTCGAGAACCCCTTCACGCCCATTTTCTCTACGACCGGGGCATGCCCCTCTGGGGAGGGGAATGGCTGGGGTGGCTGTTGTCTCGCCTGGGCGGGATCCCTATACGCCGCGGTCGGAGGGTGGATCGGGTGGCGCTAAAGGCGGCCCGGCAACTGCTCCTGGATGGGCAATTTCCCTTTGCAATCGCCCCAGAAGGAGCCACCAACGGCCACAGCGAACGGATCAATCCCCTGGAACCGGGAATGGCTCAGCTGTGCTTTTGGTGCGCCGAGGACCTGGCCAAAGCTGGTCGCTCAGAGACCGTCATTTTGCTGCCCATTGGCATTCGGTACTACTACACGGATCCCTCCTGGACGAAGCTGGAGCGCCTGCTGGCGCGCCTTGAGCACCTGAGTGGGTTGACGCCTCCGAAGCCAGAGCCAAGATCCTCCAGGAGCCCCAACCTTCGCTACACCCAGCGGATCTGCCGCCTAGCCCAGCATCTCCTGGGACAACTGGAAGCTTTCTACGACCTACCTCCCTTCATCTCTGGGAGAGATGAAGAAAAACCACGGATAGAGCAGAGGCTAGCCCCTGGCCACTTTAACGCTCGCCTGGAGCGGCTGCTCCACAGAGCCCTGGAAACCGCAGAGACCTACTTTGGCCTATCTCCCCAGGGGGATTGGAACAGCCGCTGCCGCCGCATTGAAGAAGTCGCCTGGATCCAGATTTACCGAGAAGAATTGCGGCATCCTGGATCCCTGTCTCCCCTGCAGCGGGGGTTGCTCGACTGGAAAGCCCACCAGGCAACGCTCTACCTGCAGCACATGCGCTTGGTGGAAAGCTGTGTAGCCGTCCAGGAAGAGTATTTGCTGAGCAAACCCTCTTTTGAGCGGCTGGCAGAAACTGCCCTCATTCTATTTGATGTGCTGGCCCGCCTTCGAGGGGAATCCTACCCAGCCCGCCCTCGCCTAGGCTGGCGGGGGGTTCACGTGACCGTCGGGGATCCCATCTCCGTTAGCGAGCGGTTAGAGCGGTATTGCCGAGGCCGCCAGGAAGCCAAACAGGCGGTGACCGAGCTAACTCAGGATGTTTTTTCTTTCCAATTTCTTTCTTTTTCTTCCAATTTCTAGGGATCCCCCAAAGGGGGAACCAGCTTAGGTGAGAAGCCTGGCACTACTGCCGAGAGACTGCTGAAAGATAAACCACCTTCCCATCATAGAACAGAGCTGAGCCTTGGTCGCCCCGCTGGGACTCTGCTCGGTACTCCCAGCAGCAATAGGAACTCACTGTGGTTTTCCACAACCAGGTGAGGTACTGCTCCGGCCTCGCTCACCTCGGTGATGGTTGCTTCCTGGGTTTGCAGTTCTGGAAGGCGATAGGCAACTTCCTGCTCCCCCTGAGAAAAGAGAGGGAAAACCTGGAAACTGCCCTCTTGAATGGGATCGCCTATACGCAGGGTTGGAAAGTTAAGGCTGGCCATCGACTCCTCCTTCTCGTTGAAGTTGCAAGGGTGTTGCAGAAGCTGCCCTTCCCCTTGTTGGCTTGGGATCAGCTCGCCGGATCCTGCTCCAATCTAAAGTCCTTTGGAAATGCTCCCTTCCTAAAAAAAAGAGGTGAGGGGACAGCCTTCGCCTTTCGGGACTCTGGTAGCGCGGATGGAAATCATCCTGACCAAAAGAGAGGGATCCCTTTTTTGGGATCCCTGCCTCAATATCTGGGGTTGATCTCTAGCCTGAAATAATTGAAATTAATCAGCACTAGTGAGTATCAAAGCACTCCGGGACTAGTCCCGCTCAATGTACAAAAAAAGCACTGCCATGCCCACTGCAGGAAGCAGCCAACCAACAATGGGGATAAAAATCCAAGGAAGATAAGCAGCAGCGTAAGAACCGGTCATGATTTTGCTCCTCTCAAGTGACTTGACAAACTTGACAACTAATTCACCAGCCCTCGAAAGATGGCGTCGATCCCGGCAAAGTTCTCCAGCAGGAAGTAGGCAGCAAACACTCCACCCATACCTCCCAAGAAAAATCCTGCCGTCAGATCCCCCCAACCCCGAGCTGTAGCCAGAGGAGCGGCCCCCGGTGTTTCCGGCTTGTTTCCGAAGGTAACGCTGCCATAGGCCGACATGCAGGCGGTTCCCAGCAGCACAATCGCCATCGCCGTAACCAGCCCGCCTAAGTTAGCTGCCTCAGGGTAATCCCGCAGCGGCCCCAGCACAATTTCTGGCCCTACCAAGAAATAGCCATGGGCCAGCCCAATTTCTAGACCCCGCAACAGCGGCGATAAGCCAGGACGGTTGATGGGGAGATTGTTGATAAACAGACGGGTGACAGGAGAATCGCTGATGGGCGTCGAAAGATGCCCCTCGCAGGGATCGTCATTAAAGGTGCGAATGTAATCCATGTCCGAATGTCCTGCCTGGAATTTTGCGATTCATTCTACGGGGCCTAAGTTACCCTCTCGGCAACCACCACCCGGATCGTTAAAAAAGTTCATGCTCGCTTAACACAGAGATAGCTCTTCTAAATAAGTTTGAGACATAAGTTTGAGACATTCCCTCGCAGAACCTGTCCTCAGCAATTCGCGCTCTTGCCCATGATCCCTGACCTGCTAACGCGAACTTCACCCTCTCCAGGGGGAGAAGAGAGAAGTCCATATTCACCGCCTGGTTGTAACCAGTGGTGAGGAATAGCGGCAGCTTTTTCGGACTGTGTATTGAGTATTAAGTTGAGTATTAAGGTCTGCAATGAAGTGGGATCCCTGCTGGGCAAGGGATCGATATTGCGCTGTGGTAGGTAGCCCCGAAAAAAGTGGTAGATACACTGGCCATGGGTCAACAAAGCCTAACTGAATTCGGCTAGGTCGTAAAAACCATGGGACCCTTTACCCCTACCTATTGGGGGCTACTACCAGACCGAAAACCTCAAACCTACAGACTAGAGCCTAGGCCCACATAGGAGCCATAGAAGAAAAGCCCAACTACCGTGAGCACACCCAAACCGGCAACCACGGCCACTATCCACAAAGGGATCCTTGCTTGACTGGTCATAGCAACTGGTCTCCAAAAAAGACAGGACTAGCAGCAATTACATTCTCAGTAAACTTAGCAAAGGGGAGCAAGGGCTAGCCAAAAGCCAGCATTGTCCCCTGCGCTCTTTCCCAACTCCAAGAGCAGAGTGGGATCCTGGCCTCAGTTGAGAAAGTAGCTGGAGAACAACAGCCCAACCACAAACACCAGCAGCAAACCCAAGTAAAGGGAAGTGCGGTTTAGCTCGACAGGTTGGGAGTTGGGATTCCTTTCGGGTTGATCAGCCATTGGGTTCACCGTTGAATAAACTGCATTGCAGCAATGGCTCCCAAGAAGAAAACCGTTGGGATCGCCAAGGTATGCACCGCCAGCCAACGGACGGTAAAAACAGGGTAAAAAACGGGTTCATCAGATTTACTGGCCATAGATATCACCCTACGCAAAAAGCTCAATCAATTTACAAGTTGCAACAATGCATGAACCACTTGCCCACAGCCACCCTTAGCGAGTCAGCCTCTCCAACTCCTCCAGAGCATTGAAGCGATCGCTGACGATCGGCAACTCCTGGCGCTCTGCCGTGAAATACTCATTGGGGCGTGGGGTGCCGAAAATATCATAGGCCAGGCCGGTGCTCACAAAAAGCCAGCCTGCCAAAAACAAAGCGGGAATGGTCAGGGCGTGAATGACCCAGTAGCGGACACTGGTGATGATATCGACAAAAGGTCGCTCTCCGGTGCTGCCAGCCATGAAACTCCTCCCTAGGGTAGGGGCAAAAGTGCTTTCTGAACTTTCTGAGTCTATAACACAATGATAAAGATTTGGATGCACAACTACAAGTTGCAAGACATTCGCTTAGCCCCTTTGCTGCCAAGCCGGATCCCAATCTTGTCTTGGATAAGTAAAATCTCCTATGGGGTTCCTGTGACCAACCTCCTCACCCGAGTTTTCAGAATCTCACTGCCAAAGGGCGCAATCCCAACGGGTATCGAGGGCTTGGGGACACGGCGGAAGTTTGAGATAAGCTGGCCCTGAGGGGATGTTGTTGGAACAGGAGTGACAGCTATGCGGTGCTCGTGGCCCCTAGCTCTGAGCTTGTGTTGGACGCTGGGCTGGTCGGGTGTCAGCTTGCCGGCTTGGTCCCAAGGGGTGGAGCAGCAAGCCTCGCTGGCCTGGACCGACCCCTACGTGGCGGCTCTGGAACGTCAGACAGATGTGGTGATCACCCAAGAACCCCTGTCAGCCACCCTGACCCGTCTGGAATTGGCCCAGTGGCTGACGGAGTTTTTCGGCTACATTCCCAATCCCAACCAGGTGCAGGAGATTCGCGACCTGGAGCCCAACACCCCCGACTATTGGACTGCCCAAGCCGTGCTGCAGGCGGGGGCCATGCGCCTATACGAGGGCAACGAGTTTCGCCCGCAAGGGGATATCACCCACCTGGAAGCCCTGGCCATTTTGGTGCGGGCTCTGCAATTGCCTGCTCCCACCCAGGCCGACATTGAGCGCTGGATGGCTCTGTACACCGATGCGGCTGATGTGCCGGAGGTAGGGCGGGCTTTTGTGGCCATGGCAGGCGAGGCGGGGCTGCTGGTGAATGTGCCGGATCCGGCCCGTCTTCAGCCTAATCGGGTGCTGAGGCGAGCAGAAGGGGCAGTGTTGTTGCATCAGGCCCTGGTATATCGCGGTCAGCTTCCGCCCTTGCCACCCCCTGTGGCCCAGTTGCGTCCCTCCCCAGCCCGGGTGGCCGAGACTGTCCAACCCGAAATCTTCCGAACGCGGATTACTCCCGAAGAAGGAAGTGTTCCTGCGGGGGGAACTCTGACCATTGAAGCGCAGGCCACTCCCAACGGCAGGGCTACGGTCGATATCGGCGGCGTGGTTCAGGGTCTGCCGATGCAGGAGGTGCAGCCCGGCTACTACCGCGCAGTTTATAGCCTTGGTCCTCAGGATGCCGTCTTTGGCCCCGACATCAGTATTCAGTTGACCCTCAATGGCGTCAGTACCCGCGTTCAACGGCGGCTACCTCAACTGGCCTTGGGCAATGTTGCTCCTCCGCCAGTGGAATCAGTATTTCCGCCCCCGGCTCCTCTGCCGCAGCCAGCCCCTCTGACTGCAGCCGGCAATCGCTATCCGCGCATTGAGGCCATTCGCTTGGATCCCCAGCGCGACTTGGTGGAAGGGGACATTCTCACCATTGCCATTTGGGGGGAATCTGGAGGGATCGCCCAGTTTGATCTGGGGAATCTGGCCCTGAACCAGCCGATGCGGGAGGTACGACCCAACCACTACGAAGGCACCTACGTGGTAGCCCCCACCCACCAGGCCAACAATCCCACCTTGAGGATTGTGCTCACCAAGGACGGCCTCAGCCAGGAACATCGGGAGATTTTTCCCTTTTCCATCGATGGCTCCAGAGGAACCCGCTCCACCATTCAGCCGGTCTCCGCGCCTGTTGCCGTGGGGCCGCCCCGGATTTTTAGTGTCACCACCAACAGCACCAACCTGCACATGGGAGAAATTCTCAAAGTCACCATGCGAGGAGATCCAGGGGGGCGGGCTGCTTTTCGGATTATTGGGATAACGCCCGAAGTTGAAATGCGGGAGGTGGCGCCGGGCCTATACGAAACCCAGCAGCAACTGCCCTTCAACATGCAGCCGGTCAACAACGGCATCATCGAGGTGATCTTGCAAAGAGGGGGCCAAAAGACCACCCAAACCAGCCCCTCGCCCATTACCATTGCCCCCTAGCGGGATCCCTGCAAAGGGTCAACTAAAATCAGGGTATTGTAGATTTGTTAACAAAACGTGCGGAGTTCCCCACCCTCTGTAGGGTGGGGATGGATAGCACCACCGGATCGGTTGTTCGGGGGATAAAGCCCTCAGAACTGGGATAAAGTGTGCACATGGCAACCAGAAGGCAGACCTTTCGACTGTATCCCAGCAAAGCTCAGGAAAAGGCTTTGTTCGAGGCCCGTCGTCTGCACTGCTACCTCTACAACGCCTGTGTCAGCCACCGGGAAACCGAGTACAAGCTCCACCGCCGAACAGTGACCTACCTGGAACAGCAGAACCTACTCCCCGAATTCAAGCAGGTGTGGGTGGAGTTTGCCCAACTGAACTCCCAAGCCCTGCAAGCTACCGTCAAGCGGGTGGATTATGCTTACCAACGGTTCTTCCAAGGACTGAGTAGGAAGCCAAGATTCAAGTCCATTCGCCGGTATTCGGGCTGGACGTATCCTGCCCGGTCGGGGTGGAAGGTCAACAGCACGGGAAAGCATGGCACCGTAACGCTGAATGATGTGGGCATGACCCTCAAGATGCGGGGCAAGGCTAGGAACTGGGGTGTGCCCACTACGCTGACCCTTGTTTACAAGCCGTCCCGACGGCAGTGGTTTGCGTCGTTGACGGTGGAGGTGGCGATACCTGAACCTAAGTTTGGTTCACAGTCGGATTTGCAGTACGAATCTATAGTTGCCTATGACTTGGGTACAGAGACCGCCCTGACTTTGTTTGATGGGGCTGAGTTTCAGAAGATCGCCAATCCCCGCTTTACCCAGAGAAGCGAGGCGAGAATTCGCAAGGTCGCCAGACTGAAGCGGAGAAAGCGCGCTCCGAAGAAGGGTGTCAAGGCTTCCAGAAGGTGGAAGAAAATCCACCGGTGGGAAGCGCAACTGCAAGCAAAGGCTGCTCGTCAGCGCAAAGACTGGCAACACAAAGTTACGTCAGAGATAGCTTGTCGTTATGGCGAAGCGCTCCGCGCCGCCGTAGGCGAACGGCGTAACGGAGAAGCTGCATGTCAAGGGGATGACCCGCAAGGGTGGGAAGCGCAAGGCAGGGCTAAACAAGTCCATTCTGTCGGTGGGGTTCGGTACATTGAACCAGATGATTACCTACAAAATCGAGCAGAAAGGTGGTTTAGTTCTCATGTTTCCTACGCAAACCCTCAAGCCCTCGCAACGCTGTCCCAAGTGCGGGGCAGTCCACAAGGAGTGGGCGGACTTGAGCAACCGCTATCATGTCTGCTCGGCTTGTGGGTTTGAGGTACCGAGGGATCGGGGTTCGGTGATAGTGATGTACAACGTTGCCACTCATCGGCAACCGGGGTTGGGAACCGGCCTCGTGAGTCTTGGATGCTTCAGCTCTACTTCAAAGTCCTGCGGGGCTATGAAGCACCTGGGGCAGAGGAAGAGACTAAAATCCTGCCGTCAAGGGGATGGGGCATCAGAAACCCCATCCGCCTATGCGGTGGGGTAGTTCATGCAGTTGTAGATTCGTCGCAGAGGTAGAGGGATCGCCATGAACCTGTTGAGCTTGGCCTTGCCGGATCTGTCGGCAGCTTCGGATCGGTTAACCGCCGCCTTGCAGCCCGTAGCCCAGTTTTTTGCCGGCCTCAACTTGCCCCAACCCATTGTGCAATGGGGTCACCCTTTGATGATGGGAATCGTGGTGGTGGTGATGGGCAGCTTTGTCGGCCTGACCGGGTGGCGAGGGCGAACCTTGCGTCTGGCAGCCGCCTCCCCAACCTCAGAGGGATCCCTGCCGGAATCGGCCCAAAAGCCTCTGCTGGATCACCGCAAATTGGCTCCCTGGATGGCCACCTTCATCGCTCTGGGCTACACCGGCGGCATTCTCTCCCTGGTGATGCAAGGGAAGCCCCTATTGAGCAGTCCCCATTTTTGGACGGGATCCCTGGTGCTGCTGTTGTTGGCGGTGAATGGAGCTTTGTCTCTCAGCGGCTTTGGGGGCAACCGCGCTGCTCTGCGCACCACCCATGCCTATGTGGGCAGCCTCATCCTGTGCATACTGTTTGCCCATGCCTTGTTCGGGCTCAAGCTGGGCTTGTCGCTGTGAGTGGCATTGACATGCTCCCCTGCCTAAAGGCAGGGGATTCTGGTTCCTGGTTCTGCGACAGCACTTATCGTGTTGGGTTGCCCCTCCACGGCAGCGGTGCTCGTCTCCCCAAGCGCTACGCAAGCCCTAGCACCCAGAGCGGTTCCCTCTCGCGCCAGCGGGACGGAGTCCTTATGCCCTTAGGTACCGTTGCAAACAACAACTACAAAGCCTGCTGAGGCTGTATCCAGTCGTGAGACTGTTGGGTTTTTAGAGCGGTTGACTACCCTGCCGCTGCGGGCAGCATAGCACAAAGCCGCCCTAGTCGCGTCAGCGGGCCGTAGGCCTTAGGGCGGGGCTTTAGACCCAGTTTTTTGGTAACCCGAGGTTTCCCTCTCCCTGGACAGGAAGGCCGGGAGCCTATCAGCGATAAGGTTGCAGGGATTGCAGCAGGTAGAGCACGGTGAAAACGCCGATGCCCAGCAGGACGATGGACAACACCAGGTAGCTGCTGGCATTGGAGCGCTGCTCTTCCAAGAGGGCTTCAGGGGATTTGGGCGCGATCATGAACCGTCCCCCAGAAAGAGGTTTTCGGATCACGGGATCCCCTGCCTCGAAGCGCACCTGCCCCATGGCAAAGGCCATCGCATCCACCGGAATCACCCATTCCTTATAGATGAAAGAGCGAGTGGAGCGGTTTTCTGTTCTCACTTGGGAAAGGTAGCGCTTGAGATCGAAGTTGAAGCGGCTGGGGCCTTTTCCGGGAAAGACACGCTCATCCACAACCGCCATAGCCTCTACCTCCGCACCCGTGGGATCCACCCTCACCCTTCCGGTTTCGTCTTCGATGAAAAAAGGGATCTGGCGAACCACTGAGTGAAGGGTTTCATCTCTCGTTCTCGTCTCTCTCTCCAGGAGATATTCCCGGCCTGTGCTCGGATCGGAGTACACATTGTTGTAGTACTTTTGGGGAGAGCCTGCTTCAGAAAACGGCAATTTTTCGGGATAGGCTGGAGAGCCGAGCTTTTGTGGGTAATCGGGGTAACCAGGCTTCTTCTGGAAAGCATCCGAACCGGGGTAGCCAGAGCCGGGTTTTTGCGGAAAGGATGCCGCGCCGAAGTAGCCAGGGTTGGACTTTTGTGGGAAAGAATCGGAGTAGCCGGGATCAACCCTTTTCTGGAAAGAACTGGGGGCAGAATAGCCCAATCCGGGCTTCTTTGCGGTCATTCTCCCCGGATAGGATTTTGCCCGGGATCCCAAGCGCAGAGCGTTCTGGTATTCGCCTTCGCTGATCCGTTCGCTGTAGGTTACGTCGCCTTCGCTGTTCAAATACTTTCGATAGCATTCGACTTCGTCATACTCCCAAGAGATCTCGGACTTGTAGTAGACGCAAGGCTGTCGCGAAAATTCCGATACCAAAGGCCGATTGCACAAAATCCTGCCATAAACTTGGGCCAAGTTTGCTCCTTTTGCCTGTGGACTTGTCTGACCGAGATTGCGAAGCTCGGCTACCTTGAGCAACCGAGTGGTGGAGAGCTGTTGAACCAACCTTTGGGAGCGCAAATACTCAACACATGAAAACAGAGAGCCGGGAAGACAAAGTAGCCCAAGCAGCGTCAGCCAGTTCATAGAGGCCTTCCTTTCCGGGGGGTGGGAGTGAAGTTGGCCTCATGCTAGCAGTTATCCATAAAACAGCATTTAAGAGGAGTTTAAGACAATCCCGAATGCGGTCAGTTCCGAACTTGACTTGGCAACTGGGATGGGTTTCCCCGCAAGGCTTCCAGGAAGGCAAATACTGCGGGCGGATGCAGCGCAGAGGCCAGAACGGCAGCCCCGATCACCCGCTCCAGTGGGATCGGCAGCCGACGGATCTGGATCCCTTCGGGAATCGGGATGGCGGCCAAGCGGGGCAAGATGGCAGCCCCCAGACCCTGTGCCACCATGTTCACAATGGTGGAGTCTTCCTTCACCAAGTAGGCCACCTTGAGGGTTTGGTGAGCGGCTTCCCAGTGGTTCCGCACCGCGGTGGTGCATTCGGCGTAGTTGTAGAGAATGTAGGAAAAACGGGAAAGATCCTCCCAGGTCAGGGTTTCCGGCAGGGGCCCAAAACTCAGCGGAACCAACACAATGAACTCATCGCGGGCAATCTCCCACGTCTGTAGATCCTCACCAGCCCGCGGCAGAGGCAATAGACCAATATCCACCTGGCCTGATCGCAACAGATGTTCAACGGTGGCCGGATCTTCTTCTGTGAGGGTGAGGGTAATCTGCGGAAATTGTTGGCGGAAGCGGGCGATCACCGGTGGCAGCAAATGGGTTGCAGCACTGCGAAAAGCGGCAACTCGCACATTTCCCCCCCGCAACCCTTTTTCCAGGTTGGCCTCATAATCCATTTGTTCCCGCAGTTGCAGCATTTTGCGAACATGGCGCAGCAGTCGCTCCCCCACCGGGGTTAGGCGCGCCCCAAAGCGACCGCGCACCAACAGGGTCACCCCCAGTTCTTCCTCCAGGCTGGCAATGGCCCGGCTCACCGCCGACTGGGAAATGTGCAATTGCAGGGCAGCATCGCTGAAATTTCCCCGCTCCACCACAGCCACCAGGGTTTGCAGTTGCGAGATGTTCATGGATCCCATCTATTCGATCTGCGCATAGATGTGATGCTAT
The DNA here is from genome assembly GCF_054059035.1 of Thermostichus sp. MS-CIW-36. NCBI lineage: Bacteria > Bacillati > Cyanobacteriota > Cyanophyceae > Thermostichales > Thermostichaceae > Thermostichus > Thermostichus sp. MS-CIW-36. The sequence continues at coordinate 53,259 of NZ_JBSSBR010000002.1, read as the reverse complement.
CTCAGGTTTGAACCCTCCGCCGCACCTGACTAAACTACGACATAACTTCTCCTTCACACTGCGAAACAGCGGGAAACAGTGTGAAATCATCTTTATCTTCCTGTCGTTGGTCAAGTGTCCCTATGTCGAGATCCATGTTTGCCCTATTGCCTTTCCATCAATTTCGAGATACTCCCGGCGTGCGTTTTTTTGACATCACGGTTGCGCGATCCAACGCCCGCGATTTGGTTTACCACGATGGGCCGGCCATCAGTCCCCCCAATAATCCTCAGGGCTATTGGCAGTTTTATATGCATCCACACCAGGAGGACAACTTGCTGGCTCTATGGGGCGGACGGACGTTTTACCTGGTGAATTTTAGCTGGCGGGATCCCTTCCATATTGTGCGCCTGGAAGCGAACCGAGGCATTTTGCGCATTCCTCCCGGCACTTTTCACCGTTCCGTCTCCGATCCAGAGGGATCCATTGTGTTGAACCAGGCGGTGCGCGACGAAAAAGCCATCTTGGAAAAGGAATTTCGCATCTACGACAGCAGCCGTATTCCCCGATTGCTGCAGGTGACCTCGGCACCCGCCCCTTTGCCCCGCATTTGTGCCTGAGTACAGTTAACCCATACCCCCCCGCGAGTCAATCAGGGCTCGCAATCGGGCAGCAGCCTGTGTGAGCTGTGCCTGGGGAATGGAGGGGTCGAGGTGTCGCCCTGCTGAGTTGGCAAGGCTCAGCCCTCTTTGCGGATCCCTGCGGGTGAAAACTGAAGCTAGAGTAAAGATGGGTGCTGGGGGATCCACCAATGCTCTCTCTGGAGCGCAAGGGCATAGCGGATAGCTCGCTCAATTTGGCGGAGTACATCGACCATACTCTGCTGTTGCCGATGGTTACTCCAGAACAGATTGACCAGGGGTGTGAGATTGCCTTGCGCTATGGCTTCCCCACTTTTTGCGTTCCTCCTTGCTACGTGCCGCGGGTGGTGGAGCGGCTGCATGGATCCCCGGTCAAGGTGAGCACGGTGGTGGGGTTTCCCCTGGGCACAACCACTGCAGAGGCTAAGCTCTACGAGGCCCAACTGGCGGTGGAGCAGGGGTGCCGGGAGCTGGATGTCCGCATCAACTTGGCTTGGCTCAAGGCGGGGGAGCTGGATCGCCTCCATGCTGAGATTGCCCAACTGGTGGAAGAAACGGGGGTCTGCGTCAAGGCCATTTTGGAAACGGCTCTGCTGACCGAGGAGGAGAAAAAGCTGGCCGGGGAGATTTGTATCGATGCGGGGGCGGCTTTTCTGATGACTTCCACCGGCTGGATGGGGGGGGCGACGCCGGCAGATGTGCAACTGTTGTGGCAACTCAGCCGCGGCAAAGTGGGGGTGAAAGCGTCGGGCGGCATTCGCACGGTGGCTCAAGCAGAGGCCATGATCCAGGCGGGGGCCAGCCGTATTGGCACCTCTTGGGGGCTGGAGCTGATGCAAGAGCTGCGAGCCAGAGGAACCCCATGAGTGGCCGCACCTATCGGGTTACGGGCATCAACCTGAAAGGGATCCCCCTGGGAGAGTCGGATCGGATTGTTACCATCTTGACTCGCGAGCAAGGGTTGATCCGGGCGGTGGCCAAGGGATCCCGTAAGCAGCCTTCCAAGCTGGGAGGGCGGATGGAGCCTTTTGTCATCAACGATTTGCTGATTGTGCGGGGGCGCTGGTCTGCCCAAACAGAGACTTCCCAGCGTTTACAGCGCATTGTCCAAGCGGAAACCCTGCAGACTTTTCCTCGTCTCAGCCGCAGCTTAGCCCATCTCACAGCAGCGCAGTATTTGGCGGAGGTGGCCTTGCTGTTGGCCTTGCCCGATCAAGCCCAGGAAGAGCTGTTTGTGGTGTTGGTCGAACACTTGGAACGCATCGAGCGGGCTGCTTCGGAACGGGCCGTTCTGCCCTTGCTCACCCACGGGTTGTACCACCTCCTGGCGTTGGCGGGGTTCGCCCCTCAGGTACAAGCCTGCTACTTCTGTCAAGGGGAGTTGGTCGACGGCGTTTTTTTCAGCCCCCAATGGGGTGGCTTGATCTGTGATCCCTGCCGGGTGGCCCAGCGGCCCAGCCCGATTGCCTGGGTCTCCGCTTCTGCCCTGCGTGCCTTGGGATCCCTGCCCAGCTCCACACTGCCTCTGCCGGAGGATTCCCTGCCTTTGGCTGCTTGGCTGGAAGCAGAACGTCTGTTACGGCGCGTTTTGGAGCATCATACGGATCGAGAAATCCGTTCCGCCGAGCTATTGGCCAGTTGCTACGCTGTTTCCACTGCAAACGGTCAAGGATCCCCGGCTTTTCCTGAGGGACATCCCAAAACATGGGCATCGGCCTGAAAAAGTTGTGAAGGTATGTATCAAGTCCGGCCCGATAGCCGCAAAATAGAGCATCGAGGCGGGTTGGCAGCCGATTTTGGATGATAAATTAGGTTATGGAAAGTAACTTCTTACGAAGGCCTCTCAGGTTTGAGCAATGTTTTTTGGGGAGGAGTGCCTTGCACCAGGTACTGGACAGCATCATCAGGTGGGATTGAAGTTGGAGCTTTTAACAAGATTGAATCCACTGCCGAGAGGGCCTTCTGTTTTGTGCTTGTTTCCCGGAGCTGCATCCCTGAGGTGCGGCTTTGGTTAATTGCAGATGATTGCTTGTGAGTGTTCAATTTCCTCGGTGAGTCTGCCCAACTGAGGAGCAGCCCCTGAGGTTCCTGCATCCGCCCAACTCAAGATAGCGCCCACCTTAGTTCTTTTTCAGATCTCTCTTTTACCGAGTACCGTTAGAAGTTCAGGAGTTGCAGCACCGTGGAAGCACAGCGTAAGGAACGGATTCTGGTGGTCGATGATGAGGCCAGCATTCGACGCATTTTGGAAACCCGTCTGTCCATGATCGGATACGACGTGGTCACAGCTTCGGACGGCGAGGAGGCGCTGGAGGTTTTCCACAAGCAGGATCCCGACCTGGTGGTGCTGGATGTGATGATGCCGAAGCTGGATGGCTATGGGGTTTGCCAGGAGCTGCGCAAAGAATCGGACATCCCCATCATCATGCTGACGGCGCTGGGCGATGTGGCCGACCGTATCACGGGGCTGGAGCTGGGGGCAGACGACTATGTGGTCAAGCCCTTTTCCCCCAAGGAGCTGGAAGCTCGCATTCGGTCGGTGTTGCGCCGGGTGGCGCGGTCGGCCCACGATGGGATCCCCAGTTCTGGGGTGATTCAAGTGGGGGATATTCGCATCGATACCAACAAGCGGCAGGTCTACAAACGGGACGAGCGCATTCGCCTGACGGGGATGGAGTTTAGTCTGCTGGAGTTGTTGGTCAGTCGGTCGGGGGAGCCTTTTTCCCGCTCCGAGATTTTGCAAGAGGTGTGGGGCTATACCCCGGAGCGCCATGTGGATACGCGGGTGGTGGATGTCCACATCTCGCGGCTGCGGGCCAAGCTGGAAGATGACCCCAGCAACCCAGAGCTGATCCTGACGGCCCGAGGCACCGGCTATCTATTTCAGCGCATCGTTCAGGGGGAGGAACAGGCACGGTCTTGAGAGGGGATCCCTCGCAACCTCTCTTCAAGAGCGGCCTGCACCCGCCTCAACACGCCAACCCAGTCTCCCGGTGTGTTTTGTCGAAACAAGCGCATCACCCCAGGGTACCAGGGGCTATCTTCTCGATGGAGCAGCCAGCGCCAATCGGCGGCAAAGGGCAGCAGCACCCATACCGGCTTGCCCATCGCCCCGGCCAAATGAGCAACGGCTGTATCAACGCTGATCACCAGATCCAACTGGGCAACGGCTGCGGCTGTATCGACAAAACTGCGGAAACGGGATCCCAGCTCCAACACTTGGTGCTGCTCCAATAGGGATCCCAGCGGCCTTAGATCTTCCCCCACCTGCAGGCTAACCCACTGGATGGAAGGCCCATGCAAGTGCTGGAGCAGCAGATCCAGAGGGCAACTTTTCAGCCTTTGTACGCGGTTGAGCTCAGGATGGGCACGCCGGCCGCTGGCCCACACCAGCCCCACTTTCATCCGCTCCTGGGAAAGCTCCGGCCAGTCTTCCCGACAGGAGAGGCTCAAAGGGATCTGCAGCCCGCCGGCATGAACGGGATAGACAAGATAGGGGATGCGGGCCGGGATCGTCTCCAGGGTGGTACCCAACCGCTGTGGCAAGCTGAGCAAGGGCAGATGGCAATCGAAAGAGGGCAAGGGATCCGTTTCCGAGATCACCTGCACCTGGGGCAGGGGGAAGCACCCTCTGAACAGCTCGACAAGGGATCCCTGACAGCGGAGGCAGATTTGCGCTTGGGGATGGGCCTCGGCCAGCAGCGGCAAGTAGCGCACAAACTGAATCGTGTCCCCCAACCCTTGTTCGGCGCAGATCAGCAGGGTCTGGCGGCCCAGAGGGGATCCCGTCCACAGAGGCGAAAGAAAGCGCGGGTAGGTCGCCCCTTGTCGCTGCAGCCGCCATTCGTATTCTCGCCACCCCTCCTCGTAGCGGCCCAGGGTCAGCAAAGCCGTGCCCAGGTTGTAGTGGATCTCCGGCCAGTGGGGGGCCAACTGCAAGCTGTGCCGATAGGCTTCAATGGCCGCTTCCAACCGGTTTTGTTCCTGCAAGATGGTGCCCAGGTTGTTGTGGGGCTGGGCGTCCCTCGGCAGCAGCAAGATGGCCCGTTGCAGACAATCGGCGGCCTCCTCCAAGCGATCTTGCAGGTGCAGGCAGTGGCCGAGGTTAACGAGAATTCGCCCCTCCTGGGGTGCAAGGGCGAGAGCTTGGCGAAACCAGCCTTCCGCTTCCTCAGCTTGGCCATCGAGCATCAGGGCATTCCCCAAAGCTGCCAGAGCATAAACCTGGGGAGGCTGGGCTGCTGCTGCCTGTTGCAACACCTCAATTGCCTGGGCCAATTTCCCCAGGGTGAGCCAACAACTGCCCAATCGGAAAAGCAATTGCCCATCACCGGGGGCAAAGGCCAGGCCCTGTTCGTAGGCTCGCGCCGCTTCCTCTGGGTTGCCAAGCTGCATCCAGGCATCGCCCAGATCCTGCCAGGCCGGCACCCAATCCCCCCGCAGGTGCAGAGCCAGTTGCAAGGGGGTCAAAGCTTGGCGGGGATCCCCCATCTGGAGATAAAGGGATCCCAGCAACGCCTGAGCGGCGAACAGATGGGGATGGGCGCGGGTAAGCTGCCGGCAGAGGTGCAGAGCAGTCTTCAGATCCCCCGCCTGTCGGTAGCGTTGAACCCACGTCAGAGCCGCCTCTGGGGATGGGATCTCGGATCCCCGCTCTGGATTCTGTGACTTAGCCGCTTGCCGGTTGTCTTTTCCTCGCCCAAAGCCCCGTGGCACGTCTTTGCCTCTTTTTTGCCTCTTTTGAGATCCCTTTCACTTCTTAGCCCCCTCCCCCCAGTGTCCAAATGACAGCGGTGGGACAGGATCCCTACCCAGGCTAACAAAAGGTTCCTACTGCCCCGGTTTTCACGGGCCATCCTTGGGGCTCAGTTGCGGCGAAACAGGCTGTCCAAGTAGATGCGTGCCGCCCGCCGGTCGCTCTCCCCGCTTTGGAGCAGGAATAACGAGAGCGCTGCCGTCACCACCCGATCCTGATCCCAGTCGGGATGGCGGGAGAGGTAGTTTTGGAGGGTGTCATGCAGCTCCTCGGGAATTTCACTCAAAATGCTAACGCTGTGAGAACTCATAGTCCAACCACTCACTCGGGGTCAAGAGGGGAGAAAACGGCATCCCGCAAAACCTGCGGCCACAGCCAAAACTTGGGCAGCTCGAACAGAGCGAGCCCGCAACACCAAAACCCAACCTAGGTAGGCTAGGGGCCTCAGCAGGCCCGCAAGAAGAAAAGCAAGCGATATAGGTTCATAGCTTGCCCCTATCCCGGCGGATGGGAGGGAGGGCATTCACAACTGTTCCTAAGCCTGTCGTGGGCCGTAGAACAGATGAAGTCTTTTCTTTCTAAGGAGAGCGCTCGGGAAAATCTCCACACCACTCGCCCTCAGGTGGGGCTATTCTGCCCTCTGCCCTATGGGGGATGTCAATCCCAAGCCAGGGATCCAACAGGACAAAAGCTCTCCATTGGCCTTGATGGGATGGGAAAAAATGGCGCGATCCCGTTACGTTTCTCAGGGTGTAATTGCCTGAACCTTACCGACCTCAACTTTTCCACAGAAACCCCCGATGCCGCCCCCTGAGGGAAAGGCCCTGTGGAAAACAGCCCACCCGCCTGTGGAAAGTTTGGGGAAAACCTGTGGATTTCCGGGAAATCTGAATTTGTCCAAAAATTTTTGTGTTTGTATAGAGCATTTCTCAGGGCCACTCGACTCGGTAGCGCAAAAACAGCTCCTTGGAGCCACGGCGGCATTCCAGCAGCTCCAACTGGGGCAGGGATCCCTGCACTTGCCAACCCTCAATGCTGGCAGGCGCATCGGCATATCCACTCAGCAGCACCGGAGCGAGGGTAACCCACAGCTCATCCAAGGCCCCTGCCTGCAGAAATGCCCCCAAAAGCCGCCCCCCGCCCAACAACCCCACCCGTTCAATGCCCAAGCTGCGCAGGCGTGCCAGCCGTGCCGGCAGATCCCAATCGGCAGCCACCCAGATATCCTCAAAGCCGGTTCGGTTCTGCCAAATTTGGGATCCCTTGGGAGTTGTCCACAGCCAACGGGTGAGGGGCTGGCGAAAAAACGGCAAATCCTCAGGAATATCCCCGCTGTCGGAACAGATGATCGTCAGGGGCTGGGGAGAGAGGCCCTGAGCAGTTCTGCGTTGGATCAACTCGGGATCCCGAATACGCAGACTGGTGCCGTAGGCCCGCAGAGTGGCTGCCCCCATGATCAAAGCCTGTTGCTGGGCAGCTTGGGTTTCCAAGTGCCGATAGTCCTCAGGGCTGCTGAAGGAGGGCCTCTGCGCTCGGTGGGCTGCGATCTTTCCATCCAAGCTCTGGGCAAAGATAGCTACCAAATGGGGACGATTCAAAGACAAGATTGCTGAGAAAGGGTGGGCAAACCCCACAAATTGACCAGAATAGAGTCAGGCATCGCCGGGAGAACCGTGGCACCGGTCACCAGAGCGCCCACGCGGAATGGATATGCTAGGGACATTTCAATCCTCCACCATCCGGGTTGAAGTCGAGGCCAGTGCATCGACGATGCAGCGCTGTCTGACAGAAGTGGGGTTGCTGCAGCAGTGGATCTGGCCCCAGCAACTGCAGGGATCCCTTCCCGAAAGGCTGGAGCTGGGCAGCACCTTTGCGGCCCAATGGGGCCCCCTCTCGATCATGCACCAGGTGGAAACCCTGCTGCCGGAACGGCTGCGCCTGCTGATGTGGGGAGGAGCCGATGGCTACTGTGACTGGCTGTGGGGGAACGGCTGGGTGCAGTTGCGGGTAGAGGCCGTCTCTCTCCTGCCCTTGGGCTTGGGACAATTGCTGATGCTGCGGCGGCTGCAACAGTTCGCCCAAAGCCAAGAACAGCGCCCCTCTTGAGGCTTAAAGATTGACGTTTCGGCAAAATCCGTGGATCCTCGGCTTGACAAAATGCGTTTCGGTTGCAGCATGCTACTTCTCTAAGGATTTTCCACTACGATAGTTGTAGTAGAGCTTACTCTTCCCGTCCGAGAGGCCCAATGAATCCGCCGACCAGCCCCACCCCAACCGCCATCGAGCAGGAAAAGTTTGAGATCCGCTTGGGAGAAGCCCTCAACCGAGCAGGACTGCTCACCCCCGCCCAACTGGCTCAGGCCATGTGGGAAAAGGCCGATACCCCCTTGATGTTGGGGGAGCTGTGTATGCAGCACGGCTGGATTGCCCCCCAAGATCTCTATCCGTTGATCCCGGTCGAACTGGTGCGTATCGGCGAGATCTTGATGCTGCATGGGTATCTGGAGCTGGAGCACATCCATCAGGCCCTGATTCAGCAGCGGCAGCACCCGGAGCGCAAGCTGGGGGAGATCTTGGTGCAGCAGGGCTGGGTACAACCCCACTGGTTGGAATGGGCCTTGGACAAGCAGCAGCGGCTGCGGCGCCAGAAAGGAGCTGCCAACAGTTGGGAGGTGATGGTGGAGCAGTGGTCCACCATTCCCGATCAGCCCCCTCTTTATGTCTCCCCTCTACAGGTAGCTCAAGAGACCTACAGAGTTACCCAGCAATACAAAGCCCAGCTGGAGCGCTACCAAGAGCAAATTGCCATCTTAGAAGCGCAACTGGAGCAGCAGCGGCAGCAGCAACAGCTCCTGGTCGAACAATCGCTGCAGCAGGTTGCCGACCATCAAGCCCGCCAGCAGGAGCAGCAGCAGCGCATTGCCCAATTGGAAGCCCAAATCCAGCAGGGCACTGAACAACAAAAGGCTGCCCAACAGCGCATTCGGGAACTGGAGGAGCAACTCCAAGCCCAGCAAACTCAGGGATCCGCGCAACTGCAAGCCGCCCAAGCAGAGCTGGAAATCCTACGTCGCCGCTGCCACGAGTTGACAGAATGGCAATCTCAAGCCAAACACCAGCTGCAAGAGCTGGGATCCCAACTGCAGGAGCAGCAGAAGATACAGCAGGATCAGGCACAGCAGCTCCAAGAGCAAACCCACCTGCGTCATACTCTGCAGCAAATGGAAGCCCAAGTGGCCGCCCTGAACCAATCGCTGCAGGAGCACCAACATCAACTCCAACTGGCCCAGTCCACGAAACAGCGCTTAACTGCCGACCTGGCCCACGTTCGCCAAGAAGCTGCCGAGGCCACCCACCGCCTGCAAGTGCAGCTCCAAGAAACCCAAGCCCAACTGCGAGAAACTCAAGATCGCTTGCAGCAAGCCCAAGCCCAAGTGAGCCAGCTCCAGGCCCAACTGCAAGCGGCTCAAGTGGAAAACCGTGCCCTAGCTGCAGCGCTAGCCGAAGCCCGACGAACTTCCCCACCTGCAGCTGCACCGACCCCAGCTTCGGAGAAAGCCCGGCCAGAGGCAGAGGATCTCAAGACCCTGACCGTAGCCGACTGGGCAGCCGAGCTGAGTGCCCCAGAAAGCGAATTGCCCCCGCAGCAATATTTGGGGGAAGAGGACTTGGAAGCCTTGCAGCGGGCCACCCCCTGGGTACAGCGGGTGTTGACCCAATTGCGGGCGGCTGGCCTGATCGACAATGCCGGCATCGAAACCGTCATTCACGCTTGGGAAAAGGAAGGGGGCACCTTCACGGATGTGCTGGCCCACCACAGCGGCCTCAAGCCGGAGACCGTCAAATTTTTCAGCGAAGGGGGCTACTCTGTTCAACTGGCGGGGGGACGCCACGTGGCCGACTACCTCAAGGCTTCTGGATTGGTCAGTGCCACCCAAATCGAACAGATCCAGAAGCACCTGCCGCCAGGGGGATCCCTGTGTCAGGCCCTTGCCCAAGCCGGGATTCTACGCCGTGCCACTGCCCTGTATTTCGAGCGCCACTTCGGCGGGCAAAAGCCCCGCCGCCCGCTGCGGGAAGAGCTTTAGAGGAACCATGCTCTATCGCTGACGCCAACGACCGACAAGGGATCCGAATACAGACACAAGCTGCCAACAAGATGCCAATTAGACTAGAAACTAGATAGAGATAGATCATCAGAAGCGACCGGTTTCTCACCCCTGAGAGACCCAAGTTACTCGGTAGTTGTGTCGATCTCTTCTGCTATGACTACGGAAGCTCCAACTCGACCTGCTCAGCAGTTCTCGCCCTCGAGAACCCAGGTTCGCCAGCCCTACCCCCACTTCAAGGTGATCGTCTTGGATGACGATTTCAATACCTTTCAGCACGTTACGGAATGTCTGCTGAAATACATCCCCGGCATGACTTTGCCCCTAGCGCTGCAACTGACCGTGCAGGTGGATGCCGAAGGGCAAGCAGTTGTTTGGGTCGGCCCTCAAGAACAGGCGGAGCTCTACCATCAGCAATTGCTGCGGGAGGGGTTGACCATGGCCCCCTTGGAGCCGGCCTGAAGCACCAGGCGTTCGTAGCTGCGCTCAACTGCTGCCAACAGCTCCGCTTGGCCCCAACCGGCGTAAAGGCTGCTGGCAATAGCCAGCCCACCCGCCCCCACCCCTTCCTTGACATAGCCCCGCTCGTAAGCCTGTAGAGGCAGATAGCGGCTATTGGCAAAGCTCAGTTGGGTGGCCAAAAGGGGAGCAACCCCCAACAACTCTGCCAAGGCCACCGTATTGCCCGAGGGATCCTCTGCCACCCAGCGGGTAGTTCCCACCACCACGTTCTCCGGGGGCCAAGGGATCCCCTGCTCTTCCCCCCAGCGCTGCATCAAGGCCAGCACCGCCAACATTTGGGTTCCCCCTGCCAGCAGCACCGCTCCCCGTTGCGCTGCGCCCATCGCCAACCCGGCCACAAAGGGCTGCATGGGATCCCCCACTGCCGCCACCACCTCAGCAGCAGAAGCTCCCCTTGGCAGACGAGCCAATCCCTGCCGGGCCAAGGCCAGCTTTTGGGCGTGGTTGCAGACCGGGTGGCTGCTGTTCACCATGCCCTCTGCTGCCCACCCCAGTCCCAACAACACCGCCAGCGCCGTGGTGGTGCCCCCTGCCACACACTCCCCAATCACACAGTAGCCTTGCTCCAGCCGGGATCCGCGGTCGTACCCTTCTTGCCAAAGGGATCCCACCTGCTCCACAGACAGAGCCTGTCCTGTGCTCAAGCAGCGGGCCACTCCCCCAGAGCTCACCATTTCTGCCCCCGGCAAAGGTTCCGGCAAGCCACAATCGAACACTCGGCACGGGATCCCCAACTCCCTTAGGATGGCGCGGCTGATCACCACTGGGGAAGGATAGCCATCCGGAGAGGTGGGCAAGCGGTGAGAATGGCCCGCCAGCAACACTTCCCCATCGGCAAGAGCTGTGTAGCGACGCAAGGAGGGGGTAGCGCCGGCAGCCGAAATGCCCGGAACAAGAGCCGTTTCGGTAAACCCCAAGCAGGCCAGAAACAGAGGTCGGGATCCCTGCACCCGTTCGCACCACCGCCGGGCCACAGCCGGCTGAGTGTAAGCCTTAACGCAAGGAAACGGAAGCATACCGGACACCGAGGCAAACAAGCCAGAGTCTATCCTGAGCCAGAAGGGCGGGATCCCGTACTCGCAGAAGGGGTTGCCTCCTGCTGAGGCAATCGGATTCGGATAGGATGGGTATACCCAATGCAGTTTATTCAGGGCAAACGGAAGGCCATGAGCTTCTTCGACTCTGAGATCGTCCAAGAGGAAGCCAAGCAACTGTTTCAGGATTTCCAAAACCTGATGCAGCTTGGTCAACGGTACGGCCAATTCGACCGGGAAGGCAAAAAAATCTTCATCGAACAGATGGAGGAGTTGCTGGAGCGCCAGCGCATTTTCATGAAGCGGCTGGAACTCTCCGACGACTTTATGGCTCAAATGACCATCAAACAACTGCAAACTCAGCTTGGGGGGTTTGGGCTCTCCCTGACCCAAATGTTTGACCAGATGCACCAGACCCTAGAGCGCATGAAAGCTGAGGCAGACGCTGAGCGTTGACCCCTAAGGATGACCTGCACAAAGGGATCATGTCTTCTTCCCGCCAGACCCGCAACCAGAAATTGATTCTGGAGGTGCTAGAGCATCGTTCACAACCCCTTTCGGCGCAAGAGATCTTTTTGGAGTTGCGCAATGCCAACCACACCGTCGGTCTGGCCACGGTTTACCGAGTTTTGGATGCTCTGCGCAATGAGGGCAAGCTGCAGGCGGTCAACTTGGGAGATCAGCAGACCTACTACCAGGTTCTGCCCAGCAATGGCCACAACCGCCACCACCTGATCTGCACCGAATGTCGGCGGGTGGTGCCTTTGCCCGATTGTCCGGTGGAAGATTTGGAGGCACAGCTTTCCAGTCAGTACCAATTTGCGATCGAGTACCATGTGCTTGACTTCTACGGCGTCTGTGCCCAGTGCCGTAGAGGGGTTGGGCCAAGCCCGGACTCACGGCGTTCCTCTTTTCTCAAAGCTAAGCCCAAATGATGAGCTATCTCTGGACGGTGTTGATCGGGCTGGCTGGCGCCCTGATCGGGGTCAAGCTGAGGCTTCCGGCGGGAGCACTGGTGGGCTCCATGGTGGCGGTGGGTTTGGTGAATGTCTGGGGGGCGATCCCAATTCCCGCTCCCCCAGCTGGGATCCGTTTTGCCATGCAGGTGGTGTTGGGCATTCTTTTGGGTACTAAGCTCACTGCCGATACGCTTCTGGCCCTGAAAGATCTGTGGCGACCAGCCCTGCTCTGTACAGTGATTGCGGTGGGCACGGGGGTCTTGTCGGGGTACCTGATCTCCCGTTGGCTGGGGATCGAGCGCTTAACCGCCATCTTGGGCACAGCTCCAGGAGGCATTTCCGACATGAGCCTGATAGCCCTGGACATGGGAGCCCAAACCAGCACAGTGGTGGTCATGCACTTGGCACGCCTGATCAGTGTCGTCGTGGTCGTCCCCTGGGTGGTGCGGCTGTTGGTTCAGCCGGGCACGAGCTAGGAAACTCCTCAGAGCAGAGATGGTGGGTGGGTTAGACTAAGGGCGATACAGAACTTAACAACTGAACCGCTGCCTTGGAACTTTCCCCTTCTCCCCTCACCTGCCATGCCGACGCTGCCGGATCCCCTTGGAGCGCTGCTCTCCGTTCTGCAGATGGCTCTTTGGGCAATGTCTCCTCTGGCCAAGGCGATTGGTGGCCTCTACAGCTGCATTGGCAGGGGGAGCCAGACCCGGTACAGCCTGAGCTGGTGCAGGTGGATCCCGTGCTGCGCTTGCTGCTTTTGGGGGATGGCTTTACCACCCGTAATCTTGCCACCTTAATCCAAGAGCCGATCCAGGCTCATCTGCTGGACACGGGCCGGGTTGATTTACAGGCAGAGCAGGGCACTGCCCCCAAGTCCATGCAACAGCTGGCCAGAGATTTGGGGCGGCTGGGATCCCCTTTGATGCGGCGGCGGGTTTGGCTGTGCGGAGTAACCTCTCAACAGCCCTTGCTCTATGCCACCTCTTGGTGGAACTCCGAACATCTGGTTCAATACTTGCCCCATCCCGATCGGCCCATTGGCCAAAATCTGATCCAAGAAAAACTGGAGACCTTTCGCGAGCTGCGCGGCCTTTACCACGGCGAGGCAGACCCGGTTGCCCGGCTGCTGCAGTGTCCCGGTCCCTTCTGGGCTAGGCATTATCTTTTGTTGCACAGGGGCCAGCCTTTGACCGTCATCTACGAGGTGTTTTCTCCACGGCTGGCCGCAAGGGCCCTGTCCCGCTAGCGCGACGGAGACCTCCAACGGCGCACGGCTGCGGTGATGGCGGCGGCCACCTGCGGCTCCAATTGGGCGCTGGCGGAGATGCGCTGATAGTCCTCTGGGGTCAGTTGATGGGCGACGATGATCTCGGCAGCAGCAGCCTCAAACTGTTGTTCGATTTGCCGACGTTCCTCGCTGCTGTTGGCCTGTTGGAGGCGATTTTGGGTGCTCTCCAGAAGAGGTTGCACCGCCAGGAGGGTGCGGGCAAAGCGGTCAATCTGCTCAGAAGAAGGTGGAGAGGTGGCTTCAGAAAGACTAGCCGGGGCCGAGGTCATCGTCTCTGAAGAGGTTGCGGGCAGATCCCCATCCCATCCGGAGTCTGGCCTGGGCGAGGGAGAGGGATCCGGGTTGGCAGGAGCCTGGAGGGCCACTCTGCCGGCTGCGTCCAAGTCTTGGGCCGGGTTGAGGGCATTCCAAAGGGCCAAGCCCGCCAAACACAGAGCAGCCCCTATCAGTCCAGCACTCAAGAGGGCGAGCCAACTGACAGAGGTCGCAGTCGGCTCAAGCACCACCTGCACCGGCGCATGAGGAGGCAAGGGTTTGGACATGAGGCTGAGATCGTAAGCCCGACGCTGCTGGCTATCGCTGAGAACTCGGTAGGCGTGTTGTAGCTGGAGGAACTCCCGCTGGGCCAACTGCCGCAACCCTGCGGGGATATCGGCAGGCAACCGATCCGGGTGCAGTTCGCGTGCCCGCTGGCGGTAGGCAGCTTTGATCTCCTCCAGGCTGGCTTGGGGAGAAAGCCCCAGCTGTTGGTAGTAGGTGGGGGAAGCAGGCAGAGTAGGCATGGGAGCAGTTGGTTGCAGAACAGAGGGAGAACCGGCTGCCTTCGAAGGCCAGCCACCTTACCCCAACAGGGATCCCTCCTTTCGGACCAGCATATCCTGCCCGGTTCAGCGAGGCTGCTGGCCCAAGAGCTAAGACACGTAAACCCCTGTCAGGGGCGCGCTCAGGGCTTCTTCCAACTCTGCCAGGCCAAGACGACGCTCCAGGATATCCATCACCTCGCGGCCAAAATCATGGGGGTTGCGATCCCAGGCTTCCAGACACACTTCCCCAAAAAAGGATCCCAGGGGTTCTGGGTTCCAGAGCAGTTTGCGCGCCGTCCAAGGAGTCATGTGCATGGGGTTAAAGCGGTCGTCGATAACACCGATTTTGCGAGCAAAATCTTCTAGATGAGTGTGGGGTTGCAGGCCGATGAAGAAGATGGCCGGCTCAACTTTGTCGCGACCAAAGATGGCTTCCAGCTCGCGATGGTACCGTACTGTTTGCCGAATGGTTTCCGGTCGCTCGTCGATAACATTAAAGGAGTAATTGACCGAAACCAGGTCGTTAAATCCTGCCTGTTTGAGGTAGCGGCAACTCTCCAGTACCGTGCGCAGGTTATAGCCCATGCGCATTTTGCGCACCAGCTCCTGGGATCCGCTGGTGATGCCGATCTCGAAGTAGCTCATGCCAGTTTTCACCATGAGCTCGGCCAGCTTTGGGGTGAGGTTGTCGGCCCGAATATAGGCAGCCCAACGAATATCGGTCATGCCGGCATCAAGGATTTTCTGCAGCAATTCCTCCGCATCCTCAATGTAGCGGCGGGCAGGGATAAACTGGGCGTCAGTAAACCAAAAGTTTCGCACTCCTCGCTCGTACAACTGCATCATTTCTCGGATCACCTCATCCACAGGGTTGAGGCGCACCTGCTTGCCTTCGATGACGGTGTAGATGCAGTAGCAGCAGTTGTGGGGGCAGCCGCGTTTGGTTTGTACCCCAATGTAAAAATCGCCCCCTTCTAGGTAGTAGTCAATTTCCGGCCAAATGGCGGTGATGTAGGTGTAATCACAGGCGGTTTTTTGCAGAGGTTGGGGCGGCTCGTGGATCAAACCTGGGCGAGGCTGTTCCAGCTTGGCCCGATAGCAACGCTCTGCAGCAAGGCTTTGCCCTTGGATCACTTTTTCCAGCAGGGTTTCCCCCTCCCCTACCGAGATGATGGTGCCTTGGGGCAGGTAGCGGCCCAATTGTTCGTAGAAGACGCTGACTGCCCCACCCCCCAACACCGCTTCAGCGTGAGGTTTGTAGCGCCTGGCTCTGCGGATCCCCTGCCAGACCAGCCGTGTGTTGCGCCAAATCTCGCCATAGTAGGCCAGCACCAGCCTGAGGCTATTCAGGGATCCCCGCAATTTTTTCAGGGGGTTGCGGGCGTAGAAAAACTCAAAAGAGTGTTGCAGTAGATTGCCGGCCCGCCCGTTCACCGGCGCATAGACTTGAATATCCCGCCAAGAGAAAACCAGCAAATCCGGCTGAAACTGATCGATTTGCTCCAGCATGCGGCGGCGAAAATCCAAGGGCGGGAAGGTGCCCATATCGAAGATGCGCTGCTCAACTTGGGGGAACAGCTTGTGGACATGATCGGCCAAATAAACCACCCCAATGGGAAAGATGGGGTTGCAGGGCAGCCGCACATAGAGGATTTTTTGAATCTTCAGGTTCGAGGCCATACAACCTGAGAGCTTACTTCACATCTCTTCACTCACTCTAGTCGGTTTTTGAGGGGCGCGGCGGCAGGGATCCAAAAGGGACAAGGATAAGCTAAAGCTGAAACAACCAGCAGGGTCAGACCTGAGGAGGGGATATGGCTCCAGAGCGTCCAATTTGGCACAGTCGCTATCGGCCAGAGCGGCGATTGAGCAAGCGCAGCGGCAGACATACCTATCTGGCGCAGGATCTCCTCACCTCAGAGCGGGTTGTGATCAAGCTGCTGCTCTTCGGGCCAGATTTCGATTGGGCCGACCTGAAACTGTTTGAGCGGGAAGCCCAGATCCTACAAACCCTCTCCCATCCGGCCATTCCCCAATACCGTGACCACTTCGAGATCAGCCTCAAGGGAGGGCGTGGCTTAGCGCTGGTACAAACCTATATCGAAGCCCCCTCGCTACAGGAGTGGATCGAGCAAGGGCGGCGCTTTGCTGAGCCTGAGGTGCGGGATCTGGCGCAAAAGTTGCTGCGCATTCTCGTCTACCTGCACGAACTCCATCCCCCCGTCATTCACCGGGATCTCAAGCCCAGCAACATTCTCTTGGGATCCGACCAGCAGGTGTATCTGGTGGACTTTGGTTCGGTTCAGGCGGCTGCCCCCCGGGAGCAGGGATCCTACACCGTGGTGGGGAGCTACGGCTACATGCCCCTGGAGCAATTTGGCGGCAGAACCGTGCCCGCTTCCGATCTCTACAGCCTGGGCGCCACGCTGATTCACCTGCTCACGGGCCAGCATCCGGCGGACTTGCCCCAGGAGGGATCCCGGATTGCGTTCGAGCAAGCGGTGCATCTGAGCCCGCCCTTTCGCGACTGGCTGCGGTGGATGACGGAACCTTTGGCGGCAGATCGTCCCGCTTCCGCCCGGCAGGCCCTGGAGGCGCTGGAGCATTTGGATCGTCGTCCCGCCTTGATTCCCTCAGACGCAGCAGCAGTCCCTACTCGACAGCCAGCAGGCAGCCGGATTCAACTGCACAAGTCCGAACAGACCTTTCAGGTGGTGATCCCGGCCCGGCAAACCGGTGTTTTGGCGTTGCTGCCTTTCGCCATCGCTTGGAACTCCTTCACCACCTTTTTCACGATCATATCGGTTGTGCCTGCGCCTTTTCCGGCCAATCTGGTGGTTGGCCTGTTCACCCTGCCCTTCTGGAGGGTGGGGTTGGGGATGGTGGGCGGGATCCTCTACGGTCTATTCGGCAAAGTCCACCTACGGATCGACACAAAATACATTCGCCTGGCTCACGAGGTGTTTGGCCTGAGGTTTCGCAATGTTCCCCCCAGTCGGCGATGGGATATTGACCGGCTAGAGCTGATCCCACGCCAAAGCCCACAGTTGAACATCTGGGCGGGCAACCGCAAATACGAGTTGGGAGCGGGGATCCCTTTGCAGGAGCCAGAGCTGGAGTGGTTGGCCTCGGAACTAAGCCGTTGGCTGAAGATCCCAGTTGAACGGCAGAAGGTGTAGTTGTCAATCCAAATAGGCACTCAACTCCTGCTCCAGTGTGGGCAGTTGCACCTCTCCCTGCTCCAGCTCTTCCAAATCTTCCAGTTGCTTGCGCAAACGGGCGATCCGCTCTTGCAGGCACTCTTTGATGCCTTTGGCCCCCAAACCGAGGCAGCTGCGGCAGACTTCCCCGTAGATTTGCCCGCGGTCGTTATAGACCACCGCCAGCAACACTTGGTGCCCTTTTTTCTGGATGGGGTTGGCCCATCCCCCACAGATAATGCAGGGCACTCGGCCATTGCCCCCGTAAATGCTGCGTTCCCAGACGATTCTCACGCTCAGCCTCAATGCAACTTGTTGCCCACCAGCATAAAAACCCAGGGGGATCCCTTGCCACCCCAAGATGCCGCGTTCCTTCCCTTCCCATTGCGGTGAAACGGTTTGCTGGTTAAATGCCTGCCCCCCTCTCCCCCTGGGAGAGGGGCTTGGGGGTGGAGGCCAAAAAGGGATCCCAGTGGCTAGGTGCTGGGCCGGGCAGATTGAGAGCGGTCGATGGTGCGATAGGTGAGGCTGGCAGCCACCTCTAGAGCTTTGGCGGCGTCGCGGAAATAAAACCCCAACTCCTCATCCTTCTCCGTGCGGTTGGGCTTGTTGAACTTGGCCTTGAACTGCACGTTGCAATACATGGCCAACCCCACCAGAACCTCTGACAGTCCGTGCTGGTTGATCAGCCGCTCCACGTCCGTAAGCAGGCTTTTGATCAAGGCATCGGCTACTGGTTCTGGCAAACTGTCCAGGTCGTGCATGGGGGCTCCTCAACCAACGAGAGCAAACAAGCCAACGGGTCTGGGAT
Source organism: Thermostichus sp. MS-CIW-36 (assembly GCF_054059035.1). Taxonomy (NCBI): domain Bacteria; kingdom Bacillati; phylum Cyanobacteriota; class Cyanophyceae; order Thermostichales; family Thermostichaceae; genus Thermostichus; species Thermostichus sp. MS-CIW-36. The sequence continues at coordinate 35,157 of NZ_JBSSBR010000002.1, read as the reverse complement.
CCCGAAGGCAACCTCTCCTGATTTTCCTGCATCTTTTCCAGAATGCCCAATCCCCTTGCCAACGCTACCACCACTGCCGCAGCCAGCCCCACAGGCCCGGATAACGAATGGAGCGCTCCCGGGCCGCTTGTTCCAGATGATGGGCGTGGTCTTGGCTGCCGGGATCCCGCAGACGATTCAGGCGCATCAAATAGGCATAGCGGTGGATCTGTTCTCGCAACTGCTCTGGGGGAAGGGCAAAGCACTCTGGGCAAATAGGGCCGAGATTCAGACCCCTATCGTTGAAAAGGCAACGAACTCGCTTCCCGCCCGCAAAACGCTTTCCGCAGGCGGCACAGTAGCAAGCTGAGGGCTGGTTGGCAAGGCGCTGACAGCGAATTCGCATGGTCTTCCCGACAAAAAGGCAAGCAACGTGCAGGCAATTCGCTGTAGCCATAATAGGCTAGAAGCTGGTGAGCAAAACCCAGGATGGGGGGCCTGGAGTATCGAAAACCATGCCGCAACTCTACGACTGTGTCATCGTCGGCGCCGGCCCTGCTGGAGGATCTGCCGCCTACCATCTGGCCAAGCGGGGACGCTCGGTGCTGGTTCTGGAAAAGGATCCCTTGCCCCGCTACAAACCCTGTGGGGGCGGCGTTTCTCCTATGGTGGCGGCTTGGTTTGACTTCGACTTTGGCCCCGCCATTTCCCTCAAGATCCGGCAAATCCGCTACACCTGGCGCGGCGGCGATCCGGTGGTGGTCGATTTGGATTTGAAAGAGCCCGTTTGGATGGTGCGGCGGGATGTTTTCGACCACTACCTGATTCAGCAAGCGCAAAAGCAAGGGGCAGCGCTCCAGGCAGAATGCCCTGTCTCTGGCCTCGAGTGGCAAAGCGACCGCTGGCAAGTGATGACAACCGCCGGCCCGGTCTGGGGTCGGTACGTGATCGGGGCCGATGGGGCAAAAGGCTCGATGGCCAAGTGGCTGGGCTTTCAGGAACGCCGCCGTCGCTTGGCTGCCGCCTTGGAAGCAGAAGTGCCTCTCCTGCAGCCGCAAACTGCAGCCGCCCATTTTGACTTCGGCGCCGTCAGCAATGGCTACATTTGGAACTTCCCCAAGGCTGATGGCTACTCGATTGGAGCCGGCACCTTTCGGGGTGGAGAAAAACAAAACCTGCGGGAAATTGCCGCCCAATATGCCCAAAGCTTTGGTGTGGACTTGAAGTCGGTCAAGCCGTTTGGCCATCCCATCTGCCTCTGGGACGAAGATCAACCGCTTCACACCCAAAATGCCCTCTTGGTGGGAGATGCCGCCTGCGTTATCGATCCGTTTACCGCTGAAGGGATCCGCCCTTCCCTTCTCACCGGCATGTTGGCGGCCCAGGCCATCGATCAAGCTCTAGGCGGGGATACAGAAGCTCTGGCGAACTACTCTGCCCGCGTGCAGCAGGAATGGGGCTCAGAAATGCGCTGGGCTAAGCGGATTGCGGCGTTGTTCTATCGCTTTCCGGGCGTGGGCTACAGGGTGGGCGTCAAACGACCGGGAGCCACTCGGCGCATGGGCCAGATCTTGGCCGGTGAACTGCGCTACAGCGATGTGGCCAGCTCAGCTATTCGCAAGTTAAGCGGTGGTCTGCTCGCCTAAGCCCGGCACCGACAGACGCGGGCGAGATCCAGGATCGTCGAAGCGCTTGCCGATCAACAGGCAGTTGCGACCATCCGCTTGGCGGCTGTAGCTGAGGTGAGTAGAGAGAGCTTTCATCAGCAAAATACCCCGTCCCCCCTCGGACTCAAGATTGGCGTTGGGCGATGTGGGATCCGACAAGTTCCGAGCAAATCCCTCCAGATCAAACTCCTGCCCCTGATCCCAGATGCGCAACTCCAGCCCTTGCGGCATCAGCAGCAGCTCAATGTCGATGGGCGTACTTTCCGGCAGAGCGCGGTGGGCGTGGCGAACGGCGTTGGTAAACCCCTCTACCAAAGCCAACTGACATTCCGCCCAAATGGGATCCGGGATGCCCGCATTTCGGAAAGACTCAAACCAGGTCAAAACCTGGTCAAGCGCGTCCAGGGTTGTGTCAACCCTCAGCGCAAAAGTTTGCCTCTTGTCCAGAGGGATCCCTGCCGCGTTCAAAACCGAACCCCAACGATGAGGATTGAACTCAAGCCCATCAATCCTGGCCGGATTGACCCTACCAGATTCTAGACCAGAGCCCTGCTAGAACGTGTCATCCCCCACTTTGGGGGGGTAGCTAGGGAGCGATGACCAAATCCACGCGGCGGTTCCGCTGCCGTCCGGCTTCTGTGTCGTTATCGGCCACCGGCAAGGTGGGACCAAAGCCAGAGGTTGTCCAACTGATGGGATGGCCTTCCGGCAACAGTTTTATCAAATAGTCCTTAACCGCATTGGCGCGGCGCAGAGAAAGGGCCAAGTTGTAGTTTAAGGGCCCGATGTTATCGGTGTGGCCGTTGACTTGAACGCGGGCGCCGGGCATGGCCTCCAAGGATTTTGCCACCTGGGCCAACAGCGCCGCTGCTTCAGGTCGAATCTCGGCTTTGTCAAAATCGAACAGCAAATCGCCCGGCAGGCTGATGGTTTGGGTTCCCACCTGAAAGGAGGTTGGCGTTGTGGTCGGAGCCGGGGTGGGCGCAGAGGCGCTTTCTGCTCCTGGAGCGATCTCAGCAGCAGTGGAAGATTCCCTGACAGGCTCAGGGGCTGTTTGAGAACGCAGCCGTTGCAGCCGCGACTCCAATTCCTCAATTCTGATCAAGAGCTGGATCACCTGCTGGCGGATCTCCCGAATCTCTGCCTCCAGATCCGTGGGGCTCTCGTGATTTTCCTCTGGACCTGCATTTGGATCTGCATTGGCTGTTGGGCTTGCCACCGGAGGATTGGCCTGGGGCGGGGCCAAGGTGGGCAGGATCGGTGGTGTGGGAGAAGCGGGTTGAGTGGGAGAGATGTTGGTCTCCGGCTGGGGCTGAGGCTGAGCTTGCTGGGGAAGCACCATCCCGACCCAGATTCCGCTGCTGACCAAGAGGATCCCGCTTAGGGAATGGAGCATGACTCTAGTCAATAATAAGCTCAACTATACTGAAAATAATGTATAATATGTTCAGTACGGATTACTACCAGTTGATCTTTCTGTTTACTTTCGAGTCTGCCAACATGGTAGCCAAAGCAAAGCAGAAAATTGGTAGTAAGACGACACGGAAACTGCGCTTTGGGTATTCTACTCAAAGCTTTGCGGGATACCGCCATTCTGTTTGGAAACAAACAGAATGCTATCGCTGCATAGTTGAACAGTGATGTTCAGCAGTGTTCAGCGTAAATGTATCAGAGCGACTGTTAGGAGCTGGGACGAACGAGCCATTGCAGGCAAACCTCCGGCTGGATGGGCGCAGGCAAGGAGCAGGAACTCCTCTCAACTCAACCCTCAAGACCCATCCTAACCGGCGACCCGATCTCGCCAAGGGGATTCTCGGTCGGTCAAGCTGCCACTTTCCGCCATCTGCTGCCAGAGGCTAATCAAAACTGATGCGACCTCGATAACGCCCTATGAGGGTTAGGCCGTTGATGGGATCCGCCAAATCCGCCACAAAAGGGGGAAAGCGGGGGTTGTCGCTGATCACCTTCACCTGGGATCCGGGCAGGCGCTGCAGCCGTTTGACCAACAGATCCCCATCCATCTGAAAGACGTAAATCCCTTCACAGCCCAGGTCTCCACCCTCTTGCCGCTCCACAAAGATCCAGTCGCCATCCTCCAACGTGGGAGACATGCTATCCCCCTGCACCCGAATCAGGCTCAGCTCGGCAGGATTTCCCTTCAAGTATGTCCGCAGCCAGTTTCGCTCAAAAGCAACCACCGATTCGATTGATTCTTCGCGCACCAACACCCCCGCTCCGGCAGAGGCGGCTACATCGACAAAAGGCACATACACATACTCTGCTTTCGCGTCGGGATGCAACTGCGGGGATCCCTCCCCTGTAATCAGCCAATTGAGGTTGACCTGGCCCACTTGGGCAATTTTCACGGCCTTGTCAATGCCGGGCACGGATCCCTTCAGGTAGCTGCGCAAGGCCGTATCGCTAATTCCGGCCCGTCGCCCAAACGCATAGACGGCTTCATCGCCAATCACCCATCGCAAGCGGTCTGCAAAAGAAGAGCCAGAGGAGATGGACATCGGCTTAACGCTATATATTGTGTATAAGCAGATTTTTACCACTATATCTTGACAAGTCAACAACCGGTGCAGCCATTTGGGGAGAATCTTCAACCTGAGCTGACCAAGCGGCAGAAGGGAAATCTCACTTATTGTTAGCAGGCTGGCTGGGGAATCCTACTGGCGCTACCGTGGTTTTGGGTTGTGTTCACAGCAGGTCAGCAGCGGGCCGGCACAGCTTACTCTACCCAAAAAGGTGCACGTGGGATCTTCACCAAGTGCTGGGGTAAGCTACCCTGTCTGTTGAACTTATTCCGGCAGTCTGTCTGGGTGAAAGATGCTGAGATATCGGCATTAGCGGCCCAAAAGGTTCGGTTCCCAGATTGCCTCTGGGTCTACTTCAAGCTGTTCTGCCTCAATCCCTATGGTTTCCTCTGACCTCAAGCGCTGGCTGGATAACTTCCTGATTGCCGTTGTCTTTCTGGTGTTCGCCGGGTTTGTCTGGTTTGTCTTTTCCGTAACCGGGGCTTTTCTTGGGATCCCACTGGGCTACAAACTTTGGATGCGGCTCTGGCTGCCTTTGTTTCAGCCGGCTTTGGGGATCCTGATGGCCGGGGCGGTGGTGAGCGGAGTGTGGGGCTGGCTGGAAAAACGCCGCTCCCAATAATCATGATCATCACCAGAACTGAAGATCCCGTGGCGCAGGGGAGCCCCAGACTGGCTCTATACTGGAAACGTATCTAAATGTTGAGCACCTGAGGCAGTCTGGCGTCGTGTTTGTTCTGTCCGGCTACGAGTATTTGCTGGTTTTCCTGATCCTCTGCTCTCTGCTGCCGGTTTTGGCTCTGGGGGCTTCCGCACTCTTAGCGCCAAAGCGGCGGGGATCCCTGCGGCGCAGCACTTACGAGTCGGGCATGGAGCCGTTTGGGCAAGCCTGGATCCAGTTCAACATTCGCTACTACATGTTCGCACTGGTCTTCGTCATTTTCGATGTAGAGACGGTGTTCCTCTATCCCTGGGCAGTGGCGTTTCACCGCTTGGGGCTGTTGGCCTTTGTGGAGGCCCTGATTTTCATCGCCATCCTTGTGGTGGGTCTTGTGTACGCCTGGAGAAAAGGAGCATTGGAATGGTCATGACGTCTGAGAAATCGCAGGTTCTGTTTCCGGGGGCTGCCCCCCAGGTGACTACCGACCTCTCCAACAACGTCGTTCTGACGACGGTGAACGACCTGTACAACTGGGCTAAGATGTCCAGCCTCTGGCCGCTGCTCTACGGCACCGCCTGCTGCTTCATCGAGTTTGCCGCCATGCTGGGATCCCGCTTCGACTTCGACCGCTTTGGCCTGTTGCCTCGTTCTTCGCCACGCACCGCTGATTTGATCATCACGGCAGGCACGGTCACCATGAAGATGGCTCCGGCGTTGGTCAAGCTTTACCAGCAAATGGCTGAGCCGAAGTACGTGATCGCCATGGGGGCCTGCACCATCAGCGGTGGCATGTTCAGCTCCGATTCCTACACGGCAGTGCGGGGGGTGGACAAGCTGATCCCGGTGGATGTGTACATTCCTGGCTGCCCCCCTCGTCCAGAGGCGATCATGGATGCCATTGTCAAGCTGCGCAAGAAGATCGCCGCCGAGGACATGCGGGAACGAGGCCGTCTGCAGCAAACCCACCGCTACTACACGGTTAAGCACAACCTCAAGCCTGTGCCGGAGATCATCACCGGCAAGTATCTGGAGAGCGAGACTCGCCAAGCTCCCCCGCCAGAGCTGGCTGCGGCCATTGGCTTGCCAGTGCCCCCGGCCTTGCAAACCGCCGACTTTAAGCGGGCGGAACAGCAGCTCAAAGCCTTGCAGGGAGGAGTGTGAGATGGCAGAGGAGAATGCCCAGGAAAAACAAGCGCCGCCATCCGCAGGCGAGCAGTCGGAACCCTTGGTGACGTTGGAGCGGGGCCCGGTTTCCCAGTTTCTGGCCGACAACGGCTTCGAGCACCAGTATTTGGGGAGAGACGCAGCGGGGGTGGAGCTGTTGGAGGTGGAGCGGGACTTTCTTCTGCCCCTGTGTACCGCCCTCTATGCCTACGGCTTTAACTACCTGGAGTGCCAGTGCGGGTATGACCTGGGGGCAGGGCAGCCACTGGTCAGCCTTTACCACCTGATCAAGCTGTCAGACGGGGCGGATCGCCCTCAGGAGGTGCGGCTCCAGGTAAAGTTGCCTCGCCACGATCCACGGCTGCCTTCCGTATACTGGATTTGGAAGTCGGCGGATTGGCAGGAACGGGAAACCTACGACATGTACGGCATTGTTTTCGAGGGACACCCGAACCTGAAGCGGATTTTAATGCCGGAAGACTGGATAGGGTGGCCCCTGCGCAAGGACTACATCACGCCTGACTTCTATGAGCTGCAGGATGCCTACTGATTGGGGATCCCTGACTCGGTGAGCAGCGTTGAATAGGATGGGTTGAGATGTGGCCTTTTTTGCTCTTGGCAATCTACGCAGGAGGAGTTTGGTACTCGGCCCGCAAGGCGGATCGCATCTATTCGGGCTCCGGGAAGTGGGTGGTATCGGCCCTCTGGCCTGTGTTGTTGGTCTCGAACCGTCAGTTTCGCCAAAATTGGCGTCGTCCCCTGAACAAGTAAGTTTGAGTTGAGTAAGTCTGGATCCCTGGAATCCTCACCTGTGATCGCTCCTGAGCAACACCTACGCGACCCGAGTCTTTCTCTATCGACACCTCAGGCCACGCAGAAGTTGCAGGAGTTGATCGGCAGCCGCATTCGCGCTCAAGGGCCGGTGACCTTTGCCCAGTTTATGGAGTGGGCTCTCTACGAGCCGGGGTTGGGCTATTACGAGCAGGGATCCCCGATTGGCCCCGACTACCTCACCTCTCCCCACCTGGCGGCGGACTTTGCCCAACTGTTGGCGGAGCAAATCCACCAGTTCTGGCACATTTTGGGATCCCCCTCTGCCTTCACGGTCATCGAGATGGGGGCAGGCAGCGGTCGCTTGGCCCAGGATTGGCTGACCTACGTGCGCTCCGCTAACCCCCCTTTTTGGCAGGCACTGGAATATGGGATCCTGGAGCGTTCTGCCCACCTGCGGCGGCTCCAACAGGAGCGATTGGCTCCTTTTGGGGAGAAGGTGCGCTGGTTGGATTGGGACGGGATCCCGGATAACTCAGTTACAGGCTGCTTTTTCTCCAATGAGCTGGTGGATGCTTTTCCGGTGCATCGGGTGCAGGTACAGGATGGGGCTTTGCGGGAAATCTATGTCGATTGCAGCGAGGCTGCAGAAGCCAACTTCCGGGAAGTGCTGGGGGATCTGTCCACTCCTGAGCTGAGGGAGTATTTTGCCCGCTTGGGGATCCCTGTAGAAACCTATCCGTCGGGCTACCAAACCGAGGTGAACCTAAAAGCCTTGGAGTGGCTGCAGCTGCTGGCCCGTAAGCTGCGGCGAGGCTACGTGCTCACCATCGATTATGGCCACACCGCCCAGCGCTACTACAGCCCCCACCGCGCCCAAGGTACGCTCCTGGCCTATCGACAGCACGGCAGCTACACGGATCCCTATGTTCGGGTGGGATCCCAGGATCTCACCGCTCATGTGGACTTTACCACCCTAGAGCAGGTGGGAGAATCTCTGGGGCTAAAATGTCTGGGGTTCACCCGGCAAAGCAGCTTTTTGGTCAACCTGGGATTGACCGAGCGGCTGGCCGCCCTTAGCCAAATGGGGAACCCGGTTGGCGGCGAAGCTGTGGATGTGGGCCAGGTTTTGCGGCGGCGACATGCTCTTCACGCGCTGCTGGATCCCATGGGGTTGGGGGGCTTTGGGGTATTGGTGCAGGCCAAGGGCTTGATCCCCTCAGAACACGCTCACCCTCTGCGGGGCTTTGGCGAGCCAGAGCTGTGAACCGTTTCGGTGCTATTGGGATGGGATGTCTGCCCCTACCGGCTACCGTTGCCTTCCATCGATGCCAGTTCTGCCATTGCTCTGGCGCTATCTTCCAGGTTGTCGATTCGCTCCTCGAGGGTTGCAAAGACTTCGTCATATTTGTCGGCCCATGCGACGCCGGCGGCAGTTTTGGTCATGCGGGCCGAGCCAAGAGATACGTCTGAAGATCCTTTCGCGGGCATAGGTGACCGTTTAATGGAGTTACTAGAGCCTGTTGACCGACAAGCCTGGGTTAGGCGGGCAATATCTTGCTTGAGGAGATTCTGTTTTGATTGGAGTTGTTCCACCTTGGCTATGCCCTCTTTGAGGGACTGAATGGGCCTTTTTTTCTTGGCTTGTAAATCTCCAATCGAGGCTTTCAGGCTTTGCTCTTCTGCGCGTAACTGAGGAAGTCGTTCTTCTTGAGATTGGATCTGGATCTCTGTTTCAAAATGAAGCTGAGGAGTTTGAGCTTGCGAATGAGCATTCTCATGAGTTTTGGCAGCAGCTTTTCCATTCTGCTGGACTTTTGCCCAATCTTCAAGGGCAGCACGCAGACTGGCCAACTCGTTTTGCAATTGCTGTAGGTCTGAAGGAGTGATTTCGTTTTGCTTCTGTCGATTTTCGAGGTGCTGCAGAAGCTGGATTTTGGCTTTGGCCTCACTCCCAGATAGAGCAGAAGCCACATAGCCCGTCATCCCCGTAGCCAAACCTGCTGCTCCTGCCTGCCACAGGGATCCTCCCGCCCCAAGGCCACCAATAGCCACCGTAACTCCGGCCAACGCGGGAAAGGCAGTTATCCAAAGCTGACGGCAGGAGAAAGGCAACATCATCGACCCCAGGGTGGAGGAGGAGATTGTCTTGAAGATTGTTTTGACCATAGGTAATGTTTGGGTAGGTTTTCTCTCACTCACAACTCCTCTTTTTTTAAGGAGAAAGGGGAGCTAGAACCAACACAAAGAACAAAGAACGCCTTAGAGACAATTTTACTGCACTATTTCACTGCACTTCATCACTGCACTTCAAGATGACTCTGGTGTACTGCTGAGGTTACAGTTCTTTACACCATTCCTCCAGTATGGCCACAACTACAAGTCAATCGCCACTCTAAACCTGCAAGAGCCACTTCAGCTAGAAATTGCAGGAGCCCCGCACTGTACCCGTAGGGTCGGTGTCGGGAGGAATGCTATAATAATACTGTGGACACCAGAAACGGTTGTTTAAGGCACTGGTAACGGTCGATTGGGGGTGCTGTAAACCACCCCAGAGGCTCGTGGTTGGCTTGCTAACTGCAGGGCTACTAAAAGCCCGCTCCGTGTTGATGTCGGGTAGTTTACGCTCATCCTGACCGGCTTTCTTGGCAGCGACGCCCAAGGACATCTGCTTTGACATGCTCGATAGGACTCCGTCCCGCTGACGCGAAAGGACCCCGTCCCGCTGCCGCAGTGGATCCCAGGGCTTTGAGCCTTGAGGAGAAAGTGGGGCAACTGTTTCTGGTTTATTTTGAGGGAGCTGAGTTTTCCTCCGCTCTCGAGGAGATGATCCGGGACTACCACGTGGGCGGGCTGATCTTCTATTCGATTGCCGGCAACATTCAAACGTTGCCTCAGGTGGCCCAGCTTATTGCCGCGGCTCAGGCACAAGCCCTTGTCCCCCTGTGGATAGCCATTGATCAAGAGGGGGGGCCGGTGGTGCGCCTTACCGAGGGGGTGACGGTGTTCCCCAGCGCCATGGCAGTGGCAGCAGCGGGATCCCTGGCAAAGGCGGAAGCTATGGCCCGTGCGGTGGGAACGGAGCTGAAAAGTTTGGGGTTTAACCTCAACTTCGCCCCTGTTGTGGACGTGAACAGCAACCCCCACAACCCCATCATCGGCATCCGAGCCTTTGGGTCAGACCCGAAACAGGTGACAGATTACGGCCTCGCCCTGTGGCGCGGCTATCGGCAAGCCGGGATCCTCTGTACGCCCAAACATTTTCCCGGCCATGGGGACACCGATATGGATTCCCACCTGGGGTTGCCGCGGGTGGATCGCCCTCTGGAGGCGCTACAGACCACGGAATTGCGCCCGTTTCAGGCTTTGATCCGGGCAGGGGCAGAGGCGATGATGACGGCGCATGTGGTGATGCCGGCTCTGGGATCCGTCGGCGACAGCGGGACGAAGTCCTTGCAACCGGCAACGCTGGCCCCTGAGGTGGTGTCCGGCTGGCTGCGGCAGAAGCTGGGTTTCAAGGGTCTTGTCCTGACGGATTCCCTGACCATGGGGGCCATTGCCCGCACCTACGGCATTCCCGAAGCGGCAGAACTGGCCTTTAGGGCAGGGGCCGATGTGCTGCTGTTTGGGGCAGATCCCGGCTTTAGCCCGGCCATCCAAAAAGAAGCCTATACCCATCTGCTGCGGGAGTTCCGTGCCGGTCGTTTGTCGGTTGAGCAGTTGGATCGGTCAGTGGAGCGAATTTTGACCTTGAAGCGGCGCTACGGATTGGGATCCCCCTGCCCCCCTTTCCCCCCTGCCGGCTTGGAAAACCACCGGGCACTGGCCCGCCGAATCGCCCAAGACAGCATCACCCTAGTACGGGGATCCCTGCCTCCCTTGGCCCCTGACCCGCTGCTTATCACCCCTGTACCTTTGTTGGGGGAGCTGCTGCAAAAAGCCTGTCCCGCTGCCCAAGTGTTCTCCATCCCTCTGGATCCCACCCCCGAACAGCAGCGGATTGCCCAAGAAGGGGCTCAAAGGGCTGCGCAGGTGCTGGTGGGATCCCTGGAGACGTGGCGGCATCCGGCGCAGAGGTTGCTGCTGGGATCCCTTCCGCCGGAAAAGGTGATTGGGTTGGCCTTGGGATCCCCCTACGATGCCTTTGCCCTGCCCCAGATCCCGGTTTACTTGGCCTGCTACGGCACTACCCCCGTCTCTCTACAGGCGTTGCTGCAGGTGTTGTTGGGACAGATTCCGGCCCGGGGTCGCCTGCCGGTTGGATCCCACCCGGAGGGATCCTGGTCGCGTTAGCGGAGCTCCATAGCAGATCCCCTAGCTGCTGAGGTTGCTGAAATTGCACCGCGTCAGGGTCGGCACCGTTCGCCTCACCAAGCCCGTCAGCACGTTGCCGGGGCCGATTTCCCACACCTCTTGGATGCCGTCGGCGGCCATCTGCAACACGGTTTCTCGCCAGCGGACAGGGGCAGTCATCTGGGCCAGCAGCGCCTGCTTAAGGGCTTGCGGATCCCGGCTGGCGGTGGCAGTGCAGTTGCTGTAGACGGGCACTCGCGGCGGCTGAAAGTCAACAGCGCGCAAGGTGTGGGCAAACTCCTCGGCAGCAGCCTGCATAAAGGGCGAGTGAAAGGCGCCACTTACCTTGAGGGGAACGGTGCGCTTGGCCTGCAACTGCTCACAGACGGCTTGCACCCCCTCCACTGAGCCGCTGATCACCACCTGATCCGGGCTGTTGTCGTTGGCAAGGGTGACATCGGGGATCATCTGGCACAGGTGCTCCAGCTTGTCGCGGTCAAACCCCATCACTGCCGCCATGCTGCCCGGGGGATCCCCTGCGGCTTCCATCAGTTGGCCCCGCAGCGCCACCAGCCGCAGGCCGGTTTCGAAATCAAACACGCCGGCAGCGTAGAGGGCGCTGTATTCTCCCAGACTGTGGCCAGCAGTGCAGGCAGGAGCCTGTCCCTGGGCGTAGAGATAGTCCGTCAACAGGGCCGATACGGTGAACAAAGCCGGTTGTGTGTAGCCGGTCTGGTGGATCTGGTCTTCCGACAGAGCTAAGGGATCCCATCCCAGCATCTCACGGGCCAAAGCCAACTTCTGGGCTGCTCCCTGCCAGTTCCGCAAGTCCCTTCCCATGCCCACCGCTTGGGATCCCTGGCCGGGATAGATCCAGGCAACGGTCATCAATTCACTTCCCCCAACGAAACACAATCGCCCCCCAGGTGAGGCCGGCACCAAAGCCCGCCATTACCCCCAGATCGCCGGCGCCAAAGCGTCCCTGCTCGATCCAAGTGGCCAAGGCAATTGGCACCGAAGCGCCCGAGGTGTTGCCGTAATACTCTAGGACGCTGGCCACCCGCTGCGGATCCAGCTGCAGGCGCTTGGCTACCGCATCGAGAATGCGCTGGTTGGCCTGATGAATAAAATACCCCTGCACCGCCTCCGCCGGGATCCCAGCCCGAAAGAGAGCCTTCTCGATGATCTCCGGCACCGCCTGGACGGCAAACTTGTACACCTCGCGGCCATTCATGGTGATGGGGCAGCAGCGATACTGCCCCACCTGCAGGGATCCCACCAGGGGCTTGGCCTCTGTAGCCATGGACAAGCTGAGTAGCTGGCTACCACTGCCATCGCTGCGCAGCTCAATGCTGAGGATCCCGCCGGTTTCCCCCGCCTCCAGAACCACTGCCCCAGCCCCATCTCCAAACAAGACACAGGTGGTGCGATCCGCCCAGTCCACCGTGCGGGAGAGCACATCCGCCGCCACCACCAAGGCCCGCCGATACAGCCCGGTTTGCAAAAACTGCGCTGCCGTGGCCACTGCAAAGACAAAGCCCGTGCAGGCTGCCGTCAGATCAAAGGCCACCGCCCGCGTTGCTCCCAGAGCTGCCTGCACCTGAGGGGCCGAGCCAAACCGATCGACACCGGTGGAAGTGGCCAGCAGGATCAAATCCAGGTCTTGAGGCAAGATCCCGGCCTGAGCCAAAGCGGCCTTGGCTGCCTGGACCGCCAAATCCACCAAGCTCAGCTCAGGGGGCAGAATGCGCCGCTGACGAATGCCGGTGCGGGGCCAGATCCATTCGTCGGAAGTTTCGACGATCTGGCCGAGATCGTCGTTGCTCAGGCAGGGATCCGGCAGGGCAGCCCCTGCCCCCACCAGCCGCACGGTCGGGAGGCTATGGCTGGGCATCTTCCACGGGTTCGGGACAGCGGGAGGAAGTCCTTTCCAGGGATCCCAACGGCAACACTTCCGGGCCAGAGCCAGAGTAGACCTGAAGGGGCCGGGTGCGCCGCCTGGGGTTGGATTCAGGTTCGCGAGGGTCAACCATTTCCGCCTGCAGCCGCTGTAGGATTTTCTGTTCTGCCGCCTCTTTGGCCAGGCGAATGGCGTGGTAGACCATCGGCGCCTTGGAGCTGCCGTGGGTAATCACGCAGATGCCGTTGACGCCGAGCAGCAAAGCACCGCCATACTCCACGTAGTCCATGCGCCGCTTTACCTGCTTGAGGTTGGGCCGGAGCAGCCAGCAGCCCAACTTGCCGCGCCAACCGCGGGGCAGCTCCTCCCGCAGCACCTGGGTGATCACCTGTCCGACGCTCTCGGCAAACTTGAGGAGGGCATTGCCCACAAAGCCGTCGCACACCACCACATCAAACTCCCCGGTCAGCACATCCCGCCCCTCGGCATTGCCGGCAAAATGGATCCCTGGCAATTGGGCCAGGCGCTGGTGGGTGGCCAGAGCCAAATCATTGCCCTTGTTGGGCTCCTCGCCGATGTTGAGCAGGCCCACCCGCGGCTTCTCGATCCCCAGCACGCACTGGCAGTAGAGGGATCCCATGCGGGCAAACTGCTCCAAAAAGCGGGGCCGGCAATCCACATTGGCTCCCACATCCAGCAGCAGCACCGGCTTGCCTCTTAAAGTGGGCAGAAGAGCACCAATGGCCGGGCGATCGATCCCTGCCAGCCGGCCCAAATTCAGGTAGGCCGCAGCCATCGCTGCTCCGGTATTCCCGGCGGCCACCACGGCATCCGCTTGGTTGGAGCGCACCTGTTGCATCGAGATGTTGATGGAGGCTTTGGGCTTTTTGCGCACCATCAGCGGCTCTTCCGCCATGCCCACATCCTCTTCGGCAGGCACAATGGTGATCCCAGCAGGCAAGGGCTGAGGCAAAAAGGGCTTGAGGGACTCTGGACGACCGACCAGCGCAATCCCGACCCGCAGATGCCGATGGGCCAGCAAGGCGCCCTTGATGATCTCTTCGGGAGCGTAGTCGCCCCCCATCGCATCAACCGCAATTCGCACAAGCTGACCTCACACTGGAATATCCTTGGCAACTGCAAGCAAGAAGCGGGGCAAAACGCACTAACCTCTGCAGTCCCCTCGCCCGAGAATTGGGAGCCCCAGTGGCTGCAGGGTGCTAGCGAATTTTACCAGATTTGTTTTCCTCAATTAAGGCCGCAGTTCCGCTTGCGCCGGTTCTCCCCACCCCCCACAGGAAACTTGAACTCCCTCACGCCTGCGCGAGGGTAGCCAGGAGAAAGTGTACCTGTTGGACGTGGGCGTGTGCAGTGGAGTTTCTGGCCTGGTGTTGGCCCAGCTCCGTCTCCAACTGCGCCAATTCTCCTGCCAACGCTGCCCACCGATCCCGCTCTGGGTAGAGGGTGGCCTGCAGGTGATTCAGGCGACCCCAGGTTTCTGCCATGGCCTGGGCGCGCGCCCGCAGGGATCCCTCCTCTTGCTCCAGGTGTTGCCACTGCTGCTCCAACTCTTGCCGTTGGCGGGCGAGCTGCTCCTGCTGAGAAGGCAAGGACGATTCCAGTTGTTGAATGAGGGTTTGCAGACGACCTTTTTCTTGGAGAAGATCCTGCTTCTGGCTGCCGATCTGTTCCAGGAGCGGCCCAATATCGACCTGAACCGGGGCAGCAGCTTGATTTTGCAGCTGTCTAAGGCGGGCTTCCTGGCGGGTCAACTCTTCATACTCTCGCTGCAGGTTTTTTTCCTGAGGCAGCAGGGCTTCTTCCAAAGCACTGCAGGCAGACTGGGCATAGTCGATATCCATCTCGATGTCAAACCGCTCCTCTGGAGAGGCGCTGGCCAGCCGCTCTTGCAGCTCCCGCAGGGTTTGCCGGTTTTGCTCCAGTTCGGCCCGCTGCTGGCTGACCTGGGCCGCCCGCTGCTCGTAATCTCGGCGCAGTTGGCTGACCAAAGCCGCCAGCTCCTCGACCGAGATCGCCGGCTCCCCAGCCCTGCCGTTGCTGCTGCCATCGACGATAAAGTCGTACTCCTGCACCAGACGAGAGGCTTTCTGGTATAGGCTCTCTTGAGATTGCAGCTGCTGGAGAATCCTCTGCAGGTGCTCTTGATGGGCTCGCAGGGATCCCTGTCGAGTTTGCCACTCTGCTTGGCTTTGCTCCAGGGATTGTCGGGATCCCCACCAAGCGGTGTGGCGTTCTTGCCAAGCGCGGTAGTCTCGATCCAGCTCGTCTTGCCGGATCTGGGCCTGCTGACGTTCTGCTTCCAGTTGGGCAATCTGTTGATTCAAGTGCTCCTGCTGCTGCTGAATGTGGCTTTTCAAGCTTTGCAGAAGCGCCAAGGGATCTCCAGCCGGATGCAGACTCTCCTGGAGCTGTTGCATCAAAGCCTGTAGCTGCGCTGCTTCTGCCTCCCCCAAGCGGCTGGAGCGAGCTTCTTGCAATTGAGCTTCCAACTCTTGCCGCTGTCGATTCAGAGCTTCCCGCTGTTCTCCGATCAGCCGCTGTTGTTCGGCCAAGTAAGCTTGCTGGGCTGCCAGCTCCTCTTTGAGGCTGTCCAGGAGTTTGCGATCTTCCTCTACGGCTTTGTATTGCTCGTACAGCCGCTGCACCTCTTCTTCTTGGGCTGCCAGATCCATCTCGCGGCGTTTAAGCTCATGGGCCTGAAAGGTGAGGGACTGTTTCCAAACCTCGATCTCCTCTTCCTGGCTGCGGGCTTTGAGCTGAAGTTGGCTGAAGTTTTGCAGGTAAGTCACCAGTTGGCGAGCAGCTTCGCTGATGCGGGCGACCTGACGGCTGCCGGAGATTTCCGCCAGCACCAGCGACCCATCCTTGAAACGCCCGGCCTCCTGGGCAATGCGGCCTTCCAGGGTAATCGATTCTTCGTTCACGGCCACCCAGGTATTGTCCTGCTGCTGCTTGGCCAGCAATTGTAGAGACGACTTAGCAAACCCAATCGGCTTGGATAGCTCTGCCAGGTACAGCACGCCTGAACTCCTTCAAAACAGCATGGACAACGCCAATCCCAAACCCTAACCCCACCGAGCCCTCGCCCCTGGCTGGGGAACAATGAACGGCTGCCGGAGTAGGGCTCCCCAAGGCGCAAAAGATGGCATCAGACTCTATACCTTACCGCTCTAGACTCAACCATAGGCTAAAAAAAGCACCTTCGCCAGATGAGTTTTGGGGATGTCCGGGGTAGCTATTCAAACCGGTGGCGGAGCACTAAGGTAGTCTAGGGTGTGGTGTAGGGTTCTGCTCAGGGTTTGTATGGAGCTGCAAGGTGAGCCGCTTTCTATTCGTCGGCGTTCTCCTGCCCCGCCGGTGGTCGTAGCCTCTCAGGTGTACCAGACAACAGCGCCGGAAGCCAAGCCGCGCCACATCTTGGAAGAGATCGTCTGGCATAAAGAGCAGGAGGTGGAGCGGCAACGGGAGCAGCTTCCCCTCAAGGAATTGCAACGGCAACTGGATCAAGCCCCGCCGGTGCGGGATTTTGTGGCGGCCCTCACCCAGTCGCCTCACCCTATCTCTGTGATTGCCGAGGTCAAAAAAGCCTCTCCCAGCCGCGGCGTTCTCCGGGATCCCTTTGACCCGGTGGCCATTGCCCAGAGCTATGAGGCCGGTGGGGCCAGTTGTCTCTCGGTGCTGACGGATGAGCGGTTCTTTCAGGGCAGTGGCGAGTATCTGCGGCAGATCCGTCAAGCGGCAGGGATCCCCATCCTGTGCAAGGAGTTCATTCTCTACCCCTACCAAATCCTCTGGGCCCGCGCCTTGGGGGCGGATGCGGTGCTCTTGATTGCCGCCATTCTCTCCGATGCGGATTTGGGCTACTTTCTCAAGCTGATTCGGCAATTGGGCATGGCGGCTCTGCTGGAGGTGCACACCTCCCAAGAGTTGCAGCGGGTGCTGCGTTTGCCCCAACTGCAAGAGTCCAGAGGGCAGGTGCTCATTGGCATCAACAATCGCGATCTGAGAACCTTTACGGTGGACTTGAACACAACGCGCGACCTGTTGGCCGCCCACTCGGATCTCCTCGGCGAGCTGCCCATTGTCAGCGAGTCCGGCATCCATACCCCTGCCGATTTGCAGCAGTTGCGGGCCTGGGGGGTGCGCTCTGTGCTCGTGGGGGAAGCTCTGGTGAGACAGCCGGATCCCGGCCAAGCTGTGCGCCACCTGTTGTCATCTCAGTGAATGAGAACCCTCCATCATATGGATCTCTGTTAAGAACAATGGATCTCTAAGGATTGCTCAGACCGATGAAACGTATTCCTGTGCCGGCTCACATCCACTACGAATTTCTGCTGCGGGTATTGGAGCGGCAAACCTTTCCGGCAGTGGAAGAACAGGATTTCGGCAACCGAGCCCGCACGCAAGAGCTGATCAACTCTCTGCGCAAAGCCCTCACCCAACAGGTGCAACTGGAAGAAGACTGGCGACAGCGGGGCTATCAGGTGGACTACCGCTGGAATATGGACGAGCCTCAGACTCCCCCTTGACCTTCCAGTCCACTGTAAGGTTTAGCATCCTTTCAGTGGCATTGGGTTGGGGAGGTTTCCCAAGATGCAGGTTGTTTTGACAGTGCCCAAGCTGGCCTGTGCGGCTTGCGTGGACACCATTGCGCAAGCGGTGCGGCAACTGGATCCCCAGGCCCAGGTGGAAGGGGATCCCAAAACCAAACAGGTGCGGATTACTTCTGGGCGGTCTGTGGGCGATTTGCGGCAGGCCCTCACCCAGGTGGGATATCCCCCGGCCTAGTCAATTTTGGGCCGGGAACGGTCGGGCGTCTGTTTTGAATTTCTGTACAGATGGCTGCCTTCGCCCTGCCCAGGGTGGAGAGTAGCTGTCGTTTCATCAACAAGGTGTTGCCATGTCTGCCCATAAAGGGTCATCGGGTGCACTATCGGCCTCTGCGCCTTCTCCTGAGGGCACTTGGCAGTTGGCCCTGCAAGGGATGAGCTGTGCCTCCTGCGCCCGCAGCATCGAACAGGCCCTCACTCAGGTGCAGGGAGTATCCTCCGGATCCGTGAATTTTGCCAGTGAGCAGGCCACCGTCAAAGGGGATCCCCGGCTGGTGGATCCGCAGGCGTTGATTCGGGCGGTGGAGCGGGTGGGGTATCGGGCGCGCCTCATCCAAGAGGATTGGCAACTGGACGATCCGACAGACCCAGAGCGGATCGCCCAACGGGCCGCAGAACGGGAATTGAAGCTCAAGGTGGCGATGGGGGTGGGCATCAGCACGGTGCTGGTGATCGGATCCCTGCCGATGATGCTGGGAATGGAAATCCCGGGCTTTCCCATGTGGCTGCACAATCCTGGGTTGCAGTTGCTGCTGACGGCTCCGGTGCAGTTTTGGGTGGGCAGGCATTTTTACCGGGGAGCCTGGGCTGCTTGGCAACGGCGTTCAGCGGATATGAACACGCTGGTGGCCTTGGGGACGAGCGCGGCTTTTTTCTATTCTGTTTTCCCAACGGTTTTCCCCGACTATTTTCACCGGCAAGGACTGCACCCGGATGTCTATTATGAGGTGTCGGCGGTGGTCACCACCCTGATTCTGGTGGGCAAGTGGATGGAGCAACGGGCTAAGGGGCAAACCTCCGAAGCCATTCGCAAGCTGATCGGGCTGCAACCGAAAACGGCAAGGGTAATTCGCCATGGGGTGGAGCAGGATATTCCGATTCGGGAAGTGCAGGTGGGGGATCGGATCCGAGTGCGCCCCGGAGAGAAGGTGCCGGTGGATGGGGTCATTCTAGAGGGATCCTCCAGCCTCGACGAGTCCATGGTGACCGGCGAGAGCCTGCCTGTACTCAAGTCGGCGGGGGATGAGGTGATTGGGGCAACGCTGAATCAGACGGGCAGCTTTGTGATGGAGGCGCGGCGGGTGGGCAAAGACACGGTTCTGGCCCAGATCGTGCGCCTGGTGCAGGAAGCCCAGGGATCCAAAGCTCCGATTCAACAGTTGGCGGATCGGGTCACCTCCTGGTTTGTGCCGGCGGTGATTGGGGTGGCAGTTCTAACTTTTGTGCTCTGGTGGGTGCTGGCCGATAACCTGACGCTGGCCTTGGTGAACACGATTGGGGTGCTGATCATCGCCTGCCCTTGTGCGCTGGGGTTGGCAACCCCCACCTCGATCCTGGTGGCCACGGGACGAGGGGCAGAATTGGGGATCCTGGTGAAAAGTGCCGACAGCCTGGAATTGGCCCACCACTTGCGCACGGTGGTCTTGGACAAAACCGGCACCCTGACCGAAGGTCGCCCTACCGTCACCGATATTTGGGCCCACGGCTCCTCTCCCCTGGCGGTGTTGCGCCTGGCAGCGGCGGTGGAGCGGCACTCGGAACATCCTTTGGCCCAGGCGGTGGTGCAGAAAGCCGAAGCGGAAAAAATTGCCATCCCTCCTGCCCAGCATTTTCAGGCAAGGATAGGCAGTGGGGCAGAAGCCTGGGTGGAAGACCAGTGGATCCGCATCGGTCGGCTGAGCTGGCTACAGGAGATGGGGATCCCCTGGGATCCCTCTTGGTCAGAGCGGGTTCAGAATTGGGAAAGCCAGGGCAAAACGGTGATCGGCGTAGCCCAATCCCAGAGCCTGGTGGGGCTGTTGGCCATTGCCGATCCGCTCAAACCCACCTCTCCTGAGGCAGTGCAACACCTGCAACAGATGGGTCTAGAGGTGATCCTGCTAACCGGGGATAACCCCACCACGGCCCAAGCGGTTGCTCGGCAAGCAGGCATTCAGCGGGTAATTGCCCAAGTCCGTCCGGATCAGAAGGCAGCTTACATACGCAGCCTAAGACAACCGCGACGGCGGGTGGCGATGGTGGGAGATGGCATTAACGATGCTCCGGCTCTGGCAGAAGCCGATGTGGGGATCGCCATTGGTACAGGTACGGATGTGGCGATGGCCGCCAGCGATATTACCCTCATGTCGGGAGATCTGCGCGGAGTCGCCACTGCCATTCAACTCAGCCGGGCCACCCTCAACAACATCCGCCAGAACCTCTTCTTCGCCTTTATCTACAATACGCTGGGGATCCCGATTGCCGCTGGGGCGCTCTATCCCTTTACAGGCTGGCTGCTCAACCCCATGCTGGCCGGGGCGGCAATGGCCCTGAGTTCCATTTCGGTGGTCGCCAATGCCCTGCGCCTGCGACACTTTCAGCCCCCCAGACCAGCGGGCCGGCGTTAGGCCCTCTCCCAGGGGCAAGGGGGATTAGCGCGGCAACAGTTTTGCTGCCCTTTGAGCATGAGTCTGCCGTACCGCTCATGCCTCAGGGCTATCTTCTGGCAGACAAGGACATCCCCCCCGGGAGCTTGGTGAACGACAAGCGGCAAGCTAACCTAAAAGGCTCAGGCAGACTGGGGAAAGCGCGGTGCAAGTCCGCCACTGTGACGCAACTGTGATGGGATCCCTCCCTCAGCCAGAACACCCACCTGCCGTTGTCCTGTACCCCTTGCGATTCACAAGGAACGGAGTTTTTTGTGTTGAATACCCTCAGTGTTTCCCCTCCCCTTTCGGTTGGGCAGCTCGCTTCTCCTTCATTGCCCCTATTGCTTATCGGCCACGGATCCCGCGACCCCCAAGGGCAGCAAGCCTTTCTGGAGCTAGCCCAGGCTTACCAAGCTCTCACCCCCCATCGACCGGTGATCCCCTGCTTTCTGGAGCTGACCCAGCCAACCATTGCCCAGGGGGTAGAGCAGTGCTTGGCCCAAGGGTGGCAGGAGATCGTGGCCCTGCCGCTGTTGCTGTTTGGGGCCCGCCACAACAAGTTCGATGTGACGATGGAACTGGATCGCCTGCAGGCCCTCTATCCCCAGTTGCGCATTCATTACGGTGGGCCGCTGGGGATCCGCATCGAGATCCTGCAACTGCTGCGAGACCGATTGGCTGCTCTGATAGCTGCCCAACCGCGGCGGATCCCAGAGGCAGAAACCGTGCTCCTATTTGTGGGTCGCGGCTCCAGCGATCCTGAGGCCAATGCCGAAGCCTGTAAACTGGCTCGGCTGCTTTGGGAAGGATCCGGGTTTGCCGCTGTGGAGACCTGCTTTATCGGCATTACCCATCCCCGCCTGCCTGTGGGGTTGGAGCGGGCCTCGTCCTGGCATCCGCGTCGGGTGATCGTGCTGCCCTACTTTCTGTTTACGGGGGTGTTGGTGAAAAAAATCGAGGCGGCAGTGGAACAACAACGACAACGACAGCCGGAAATCGACTGGCTGATGCTGCCGGAATTGGGCCTTGTGGACACGGTGCTGCACAGCCTGCAGCAACTGGAGCAGGAAGCCCTGCAGGGCCAAACCCCGATGAACTGCCACCTGTGCAAGTTTCGCCTGGCCGTGAGCGCAGAGGTTGGAGCTGGATCCAGCCATCACCACCCTCACGAGCCTCATGACCACCATCACGGGCACGGATCCCATCACCACCCTCATTCTCACCATCACCCTCAGCACGGCCACACCCACGCAGCGGCTGGGGATCCCTGGGCCCAATTAGAGGGCTACCACCAACGGGCATGGCAGGTGCCCTAAGAGGGAAACAGAGGCTGCTGGCGGGATAAACTGAGTGCAGACAGGCCATTTTTGAACCTGGTTTTCCCGCTCTAGCGGTTGTGATGACGAAAAAACGATGATGCTCTCCCGCTCCTCTTGGGTTTCAGGTGCCGCTGCCGCGGGGAGCGGGATCTTTGTTTTCGCCCTGGTGGTGGGGCTGCTGGATCAGATCCTGCCCACCCTGCCCAAGGTTTCCCTCTCCCTGGCCGGGATCCCTGGGATCCTGGCTGGAATTGGGTCTGCCTATGGGGTTTGGCGGGTGGTTCAGATGGGTCTGCAGTCGGGCTCCTGGACTGATTTTCGGGCCTCGCTGGTAGCGGCTCTGTCTCCCTTTGATCCCGCCGATTATGGCGGCAACCCTCGGCAACCCGAGGAGGATTCTCTCCCTTTGCAGTCGGTTGACGAGGATCCTCAAACCCAGATCCGCGATCGACAAATTCTTGATCAAGCTGAGCAGCAGACGGAAACTGAAACCGAAGTAAGCGAACACACTCAAGTAAGACTGCAGGGCGAGCAGCACCAGGATCAAGCTTCGCAGGCCAAGGCCCAACAGTTGCAGCCCCTACAAGAATTGTCATCACCTTCTTCCCCAAGCCCTGAGTCGGCAAAACCCACACCAGAGCCAGAGCTCAACCAAAAACTTCGCCAACTCCAGATGCAGGTCGCCACTCTGAAAATAGAACTGGAACTCCAAGAAATCCAACTGCAGCAGTTGGAGGTGAGGCGGACTCGGCTTCAGCAGCAGAAGCAGAAACTCAAGCACGTTCTGCGTCGCACGGCGTCCGAAAATCAAAGGCTGCGCTTCTTACAGGAGCAAAAAGCCCGGCAACTGGAGCAAACTCAGCAAGAGCTGCAAGCTTTGCGGGAGTCCTACCGCGCCTTGCAAGTTCTCCAGGAAATAGGCTTCACCCTAACCCAAAACCTATCTCACAAAATAGCCGAAACGGAACCCTCTAAGCCCTCCGGCTAGCCGAAGTCTCAACTCACCCGTTTCAGGACAAATACACTCCCCTCGCTGCCCCGACCCAGCCGCAAGTCTTCATCCAAATAGGTGATATCCAGCCAGCCCGTTGGCTCGCGGCGGCGGATATCGATTTGAATAGCCGGGATCCGCTCCGGAGCCCGCTCGAGCAAATAGAGAAAACTCTCGATCTCGTAGCTCATCAAAGCTTGGGATCCGAGCACCAATCGCTCGAAAATCACCCTCACCCGGCGCTCAGATTCGGGGTAAAAGCGCGCTGATACAGCCAAGACTCCCCGTGGCATCCAAGCCTCCAGCCAACCGGATCCCTGGATCTCCGCCACGTTGAAGACCCGTCCAGCTTTGGCCCGAATACACTGGTAGATCGCCCCGGTGGTGAACAGGGGCAAATTGGCCAGCCGCAGCAGAGCTGTGCTCGTGGTAAATAGGGTGAGCCAGTTCCCCTCCAACCCTTCAGCAGCAGATGTTGGTTTGGGGGTGGGGTTGAGCGCTTCTAGGGCGGCAATCTGAGACAGGATCTGGGCTTGCTGCTCAGGGGAAACTTTCCGGCCCCGGTCGGTTGCCTCCAGTAGGTGCAGCAGAGCCGATTTTTGCTGAGCCAGGGCCTCAGACATGGGCACACTCCGAAGGCACTGACCCTATTTTAGAGAACGCGGGATCCCTCTGCCCTTAACCGTCTTCTCCCACCAGTTTCAGGTTCAGATCTGCCACCTGCTCATACCCCAGCCCGGCCCGCACCACCAGCGGCTCGGATCCGGTCAAATCGATTACCGTAGAGACCTTGGCCCGACGGGGGGCATCGTCATCCAGCACCAGATCCACCTGTTTTTCCAACTGCCGCATCTCTTCAGCCGCAAAGATCCCACCCTCATCCCAGGGGTCGCTCTCCCACTCCCAGGCTTGCCCAAAACTTAAGCCCAGGGATCCGACGGGATCCCCCCCCAGCTTGGCAGAGGTGGAGACAATTGGATTGCCCAACTCTTCCAGCAAAGCCTGACAAATGGCCGAGTCGGGCACGCGGATGCCGGTGGTTTTCCGTTTGGGCTCCATCACCAACTTGGGCACCAGCTTGGTGGCCGGCAACAGAAACGTAAACGGGCCCGGGATCAGCCGCCGCATCAGCCGATAGGCCGAATCGGTTACCTGGGCATAGTGGGCAATGCGTGAGAGAGAAGGGCACAAAAAGGTAAGAGGCTTGTCGTTGGAGAGCTGCTTGATACGGCGTACCCGCTCCACTGCTTGTTTGTGGGTCACATCGCAGCCAATGGCATAGACTGTATCGGTGGGGTAAAGCATCACCGCCCCCTCCCGCAAAGCCGCTGCAATCCGCCGGATGGAACGGGCCTGGGGCTGTTGCGGATGCAGCTTAAAGTACTCGGCCATCGGGCAGATGGGAAGAGGTCAAGACTGGGAGCAGCTACCCCCCAGGGGGTTTTCCACAAGAGGGCGGGGGGTCGGTGGCACCGACGCGGGCGGGGATCCCTGAGATTCGGGCCAGTCCTTCAGTTGTTGCATCAGGGCTTGGATGTGCAGACGGGGCAGATAGGGCCAGTCGCCCGCTTCTTCCAAATCCTGAAGCACCCGATACAGAGCTTGACGGGTGTTGGGCAAAGACTCCCGAAAGGCACCTTCCAGGATCGCGCGGTGCAACTCCTCCAGCAGCCGCAGGAGCATCAGCAGCTCCACACACGCTCCCGCCCTCGCCTGAGCCGCCTGTTCAACGGCCAACATAATCTGACGCAAATCCGGTGGCAGATCCTCCGCCGAGATATACATGGCCACTCGTCTCTGGGTTCTGGGAAGGCAGGGGCTTTCCCATTCTAAGATTCTTCTGCCCTAGGACTGGATGGATTTTGCCCCCACAAGATCCAACTGCGCAGGCTGTTGGGATCCCCGACCCAGGCACTGCCACACCCGCTGCAAGAGGGCATCCAGCCCCTGCTTGGCAATCGCAGAAATGGTCACCACCGAAGTGCCGGCAGCAGCAGACAGCCTCTGGGCGCGCTCGGCAACCTGCTGGGGATCCAGAACATCGATCTTGTTCAAAACCAGGATTTGTGGCTTATCGATTAACCCGTGGCCGTAGGCGCGCAGCTCCTGCTGAATAACCTGGTAATCCTTGACGGGATCCGCCGCCGTGCCATCCACCAAATGAATCAGTACCCTGGTACGCTCCACATGGCGCAAAAACTCATGGCCCAGCCCCACCCCCAAGTGCGCCCCCTCGATCAGCCCCGGGATATCGGCAAACACCACCCCATCTCCCGATGGATGGGGCACCACCCCCAAATTGGGCTGCAACGTGGTGAAGGGGTAGTCAGCAATCTTGGGCCGGGCAGAGGAGACCACCGAAATCAGAGTGGACTTGCCCGCATTGGGCAGGCCGACAATGCCCACCTCGGCAATCAACTTCAGCTCCAGGCGCAGGCGCACCCGTTCTCCTGCTTCGCCCTTGGTAAATTGGCGGGGGGCACGATTGTGGTTGCTCAAAAAATGGGCATTGCCCAAGCCGCCTTTGCCCCCACGGGCTACCAGCAATTGATCCCCTTTGCCCACCAGATCGCCCAACAATTCCCCAGTCTCCGCATTGAACACCACAGTACCGCAGGGCACCCGCACCAGCCGATCCGCACCACTGGCCCCGCTGCGATGGTTGGGCCCCCCTTTGGCCCCGTGTTCCGCTTTGATCACCGGTTGAAAGCGAAAATCCAACAGAGTTTGCAGGCCGGGATCGGCCACCAGGATCACTGAGCCGCCCCGCCCTCCATTGCCGCCGGATGGCCCCCCAGCCGGCACATACTTTTCACGGCGGAAGGCAACGATGCCATCTCCGCCATTCCCCCCTTGCACTTCAATTTCGGCTTGGTCGATAAAGTGCAATCGTTCTTCTCCCAAATCTTCTATCTTCCAGCTTGGCAAGATCCCCGGAAAACTTGCCACAAAAGACGCTCCTCTAAGCTACGATGGTATTTCCCAGCCACATCCTCCCCAGGTGGGAAAGTGGAAGTGGGATCCTGCCAAACTCGATTGGCCTTCTACCCTTTATCCCGCGCAACTGATCTGTTACTGCACCCCTATGAGTCGATTCACTGCTGCCGATGTAGGTTTTACCACTGAAGACTTTGCCGCCCTTCTGGATAAGTACGACTATCACTTCAGCCCTGGCGAAATTGTGGCGGGTACAGTCTTCTCGGTGGAGCCACGCGGTGCCTTGATCGATATCGGGGCCAAAACGGCTGCCTTTCTGCCACTCCAGGAGATGTCGATTAGCCGCCTGGAAGACCCGCACGAGATGCTGCAGCCCGGAGAAACCCGCGAGTTTTTTATCCTCACCGAAGAAAACGAAGAGGGACAACTCACTCTTTCCATCCGTCGCATCGAGTACATGCGGGCCTGGGAACGGGTACGGCAGCTCCAGAAAGAAGATGCCACCGTTCGCTCAACCATTTTTGCCACCAACCGAGGTGGAGCCCTGGTGCGGATTGAGGGGCTGCGGGGCTTTATCCCCGGATCCCACATCAGCAGCCGCAAGCCAAAAGAAGAGCTGGTGGGCGAAGAGCTGCCCCTGAAGTTTCTGGAGGTGGACGAAGACCGCAACCGCCTGGTGTTGAGCCATCGCCGCGCCTTGGTGGAGCGGAAGATGAACAAGCTGGAAGTGGGCGAGGTGGTGGTCGGTACGGTGCGGGGCATCAAGCCCTATGGTGCCTTTATCGATATTGGCGGCGTCTCTGGCCTGCTGCACATTTCCGAGATCTCCCACGATCATGTCGATACGCCCCACAGCGTCTTCAACGTCAACGACGAAGTGAAGGTGATGATCATCGATCTGGATGCGGAGCGGGGACGGATCTCGCTGTCCACCAAGCAACTGGAGCCCAATCCCGGCGACATGATTCGGGATCCCAAGCTGGTTTACGAGAAGGCCGAGGAGATGGCAGCCAAGTACCGCGAGCAACTGTTGGCCGCTAAGCAAGGACAAGCGGTAGAGGCCCCACCGGAAGTGGTGGAAGAGGAGCTGGAATACGCGGCGACGGCTGTGGAATGAGGGCAAGCTTGGCGCCATCTCTGCCTGCGATGAGACTGAGGTTAGGAGCCTTCAGCTCCGTTGGCGTGGGTGGCTCGTGGGAGCGGGGCAGCCCAGGCTCCTAGGGGGACGGGTACTGCTGCTGTGGCGAAGTAGGCCGACGGCGCTCACGCAGGGCTGCAAACCTGCGCCAGTAACGGGAATCCCCCGCTCCTGAGCTTGAGGAGCTGGTCAAAGACTGTAGATCTGCCCATCCATGAGCAGATGGGTGATGCCTTTCTTTTGCAGTTGGGTGCGCACAATCTCCAGAATGTAGCCGGGAAACTGGATTACCCGGTAGGGTGGGTAGGTGTTGCTGCCCCGACGGCTCATTTCGGAAAAGCGGCGGGCCACCTTGTGGTTGTCGAAAATGGGCAGCGTATTGGCGTTATCCATCCCTTCGATGGGCAGGGATCCCGAGCCAAAGAATTCTTTGAGAGGGCGGGTGGTCAGTTCTTGGTAGCGGTCAACAACGACATAGCAGGTTTCCGGTAGGGTGAGCTCTTCCAGGGGCAACACCTGAATTTGATAGCTGGGATCGGTGAGGGGATCCTCTTCTGGCCCATCTTCATCTTCTAGGAGATAGTCAGGGTCGTCCTCATCCTCGTCTTCGAGGTCACGGTCTTCTTCGGTCTCTTCCTCATCCTCTTCCCCGACATCCTCCACATCTTCCTGAAGCTCAGCCGCCAACTGCAGTTCTTCTGGGGGCAGTTTTGGCAGAGACTCTGTTCCAGCGGTGTTATCCTCGCCTTCGTCGTTTGCGTTCGGCTGCAGCGAGGGAGATGAAAAAGGCAGCTCCGGCTCCAGCGGCAAAATCTGCTGCTCTGGGGCTGGGATCCCGCCAACAACAGCTTTTTCCCCCATGTCTTTGCGGCGGGCAGCCGAGCGTTTGAGATGGATCAACCGCTGATACTCATCGGCAGCGATATTTTCCTTCAACACGCGGGTGATGGTGGTGATGCTCACCTGAAATTGCTCCGCCAATTCGACGGCGGTCGCTGCCGAGCCGCGGTAGGCGCTAACAATTTGCTGTTGTTCTTGCTCTGAAAGTTTGCTGCGAGCCATCCCAGATCACTCAATCCAAAAACCGAAAAAACTGAAGAGGATCCTTAGCCAGCGGCGGTTGCCCCGCACACCCGGCTGAGGCCGGCAGCCAGCTGTTCCGGCTCCAGCCCTTTGCCAATCAACACAATTTTGGACAAGCGGGGCTCATCGGGATCCCAGTCCCGTTCCAGAAAAAGGGTTTGCCGCTGGCCCACTTGATGGAAGATAACCCGCTGCGGCTCATCCACAACCCACAGCACCCCCTTGGCGCGAAAAAGGGTCTCGGGCATGTCTTGTAGCCAATCGCGAAAAGCCGCCAAATCCAGCGGCTGCTGCAGTTGAAAGCTCACCGATTGGATCCCGTCTTCCTCGAGGTGATGGCTATGGTGGGCCTCAGTCTCTGCATTGGGGAGCCTGGGATCCCACAATTCTGGGCGGAAGGCATGCACATCCAAGATGCGGGCCAGAGGCACCTGGGCATGGGTGGTGAGCAGGCAAGGGGCAGCGGGGTTGTAGCGGCGCAGATCGAGAAGGATCCGCTCTCGTTCGGCTTCGTCGATCAAATCCACCTTATTGAGCAACAAAATGTCAGCGCTGCCGATCTGGTGGGCGGCGGTTTGCGAGCGCTGGAAATTGCGCCAGTATTCGGCACCGTCAACCAAGGTCACCACGCCATCCAGGCGCAACTCCTCATGAAAGACCCTCTGCACAAATAGCTCGGTCACCTGCCTGGGATCCGCCACGCCGCTGGTTTCCACCACCAGATAGTCCAACGCCTGGGCATGCTGGAGCAGCTGGCGGGCCGCCCGTTCAAAATCCTCTCGCACCGTGCAGCAGAGGCAACCATTGTTGAGCTGCATCAGCCCCCCCTCGGGCATGTTGACCAACTCGCCATCGATGGAAATCTCGCCAAACTCGTTGAGGATAACCCCAATGCGCAACCCATGCTCCTCTTCCAAGATGCGCTTGAGCAGCGTGGTTTTGCCACTGCCCAAAAAACCTGTCAAAATCGTCACCGGAAGCTGAGCTTTCATATCAGGTGAGGCTGAACTGACAAGCGGCCAACAAACCCTTCTCTCAAGTTCCCCAGAAGCTCTACTAGCTTAGCTTTAGGGTTGGCTCTCCAGGATCTGGACAAGGGGGAACGACCGCTCCCACCCAAATTAGATCCTCTAACCCATCAACTAGTTATCCAACTATTTATTTATTAATGTCCTCTGGGCGTTGGGGCAGACTCTCTCCTGAGGATCCCTGGGGACGAATGAGCTCGATCGGCAGGCCATCGGGATCGGCGATGAACGCCACTTCATAGACCTGGCCCCCAATTTGCTGGAGCTGGGGCGGCAGCAGCAGGGTAAGGGGCACTTGCGCTCGCAAATGTTCTAGGTAGTTGGCCAGGGATCCCCATTCGGGGCCCACCTCAAAAGCGGGGTGATAGTAGCCCACATAGTGGGGATCCCCAAAGGGATCCGGGGCAGGATGGGGCTGCGGCACTTGCATCAGCTCCAAACGCCCCCAGGGGCCGCGCATCCAGCAGGCCAGCGTGATCCCGGCAGTAAAGCGTTCTTCCACCGCAAAGCCTAGCCCCTCGTAAAAAGCGATGGAGCGGAAGATATCGGCGGTGCGAATGGAAAAATGGTGTAGTTTCATCGTCCTGCAAAGCAGCCAGATGGGGCCAGACCGCTCGGATCATCGCCGATGACGGCTGGTCAAGCGCAGGTAGACTTGCTACGCTCCAGAAAAGTAGGCTGTCTATCTTAAGCACCTCTTGCAGTGTATGCTGGCCCGCCCAATCCTTGGGGCGGGAAATGCGACAACCTAAGCCGATTGCTGCCAACCTCAATTATGCCTAAGCTGGTCATTGTCGAATCTCCCACCAAAGCCCGTACCATCCGTGGGTTCTTGCCTGCGGGGTATGAGGTTCAGGCCTCGATGGGACATGTGCGGGATCTTCCCGATTCGGCATCTGAAATTCCAGAAGAATTGAAAGGAGAAGAGTGGAGCCGCCTGGGGGTCAATGTCCACGCCGACTTCGAGCCCCTCTACGTCATCCCCAAGGACAAAAGAAAGGTGGTCAAGGAGCTGAAAGAGGCCCTCAAGAAGGCGGACGAGCTGATCCTGGCCACCGACGAAGACCGCGAAGGGGAAAGCATTAGCTGGCACTTGCAGCAGGTGCTGCAACCCAAAGTGCCCACCCGCCGCATGGTGTTCCACGAGATTACCCGCGAGGCCATTCAGGAGGCGCTGCAAAACTGCCGTGAGGTGGATGAACAACTGGTGCGTGCCCAGGAGACCCGCCGCATCTTGGATCGCCTGGTGGGCTATACCCTGTCGCCGCTGCTGTGGAAAAAAATTGCCCCCAAACTCTCGGCAGGGCGGGTGCAGTCGGTGGCGGTCAAGCTTTTGGTGGATCGAGAGCGGGAGCGGCGCGCCTTCAGAAAAGCCTCCTACTGGGATCTCAAAGCGGAGCTGCAGCCCAAAACGACCGTCGCCGGCCAGCAGGCTGTCTTTCCAGCAGAGCTGGTGAGCTTGGGTGGCAAACGCCTGGCCAATGGGCAAGACTTCGATCCCAGCACCGGCCAGCTCATTGCCGGGCGGGATGTGGTGTTGTTGGATCAGGCCCAGGCCGAGGCCCTGCGGGATCGCTTGCTGGGAAAAGCCTGGATCGTCAGCTCTGTGGAAGAGCGCCCCTCCACCCGCAAACCTGCCCCTCCCTTTACCACCTCCACCCTGCAGCAGGAGGCCAACCGCAAGCTGCACCTGTCGGCCCAGCAGACGATGCGCATTGCCCAAAAGCTCTACGAAGAGGGCTACATCACCTACATGCGCACCGATTCGGTACACCTGTCGGAGCAGGCCATCCGCGCTGCCCGCGCCTGCGTGGAGTCGATGTACGGCAGAGAATATCTCAGCCCCGAGCCCCGTCAGTACACCACCAAAACCAAAGGGGCGCAAGAAGCCCACGAGGCCATTCGTCCTGCTGGATCAGAGTTTCGCCTGCCCAGCCAAACCCCCCTCTCCGGCCAGGAGCTGGCCCTCTACGACCTGATCTGGAAGCGCACCGTCGCCAGCCAAATGGCTGAGGCGCGGCAGACCCACACCATCGTACTCATCGCCGTAGACGATGCGGTGTTCCGGGCCAGCGGCAAGCGCATCGATTTTCCCGGCTTTTTCCGCGCCTATGTGGAGGGATCCGACGACCCAGAGGCGGCTTTGGAAGATCGGGAGGTGCATCTGCCTCTGTTGCGGCAGGGGGATCCCCTCCGCTGCCAGAAGCTGGAACCCGTTGCCCACGAAACCCAGCCTCCAGCCCGATATACGGAAGCCTCCTTGGTCAAGGTGTTGGAAAGTGAGGGCATTGGCCGCCCCAGCACCTACGCCACCATCTTGAATACGATCATGAGCCGTGGCTACGTCAGGCCGATGGGGAATGCCCTCGTGCCCACCTACACAGCTTTTGCAGTCACCGAGCTGCTGGAAAAATACTTTCCCAACCTGGTGAACACCCGCTTCACCGCCGAGATGGAGCAAACGCTGGACGACATCGCTTCTGGACAGGCGGAGTGGTTGCCCTATTTGCGCCATTTCTTCTTGGGCGAGCAGGGTCTTGAGGGACAGGTAAAGGCCCGCGAGCTGGAAATTGATTCCGGCCTGGCCCGCTCCATCCATCTGGAGAACCTGCCCGTCAAGATCGGCATTGGCCCCTATGGCCCCTATGTAGCAGTTGAAACTGAGTCTGGAGAGGTGCGCGCCAACTTGCCGGAGGATATTCCCCCCGCCGATCTGAGCCCAGAACACATTGCGGAGCTAATCCAGCGGAAGCAAGAAGGCCCCAAGCCCATTGCCTTTCACCCGGAAACCCAGGAGCCAATCTATGTGATCCCGCAGGGCCCCTACGGCCCCTATGTGCAATTGGGAGAAGTTTCTGAGGACAACAAAAAACCCAAGCGCACCTCTCTGCCCAAAGGGCTGAAACCGGATCAGGTTACGCCAGAGATCGCCTTGGGGTTGCTGAGCTTGCCCCGCACCTTGGGGGAACACCCGGAATCGGGGAAAAAGGTGCAGGCCGGTATTGGCCGCTTCGGCCCCTACGTGGTCTGCGATGGCGATTTTCGCTCTCTGCCCGCCGAGGAGGATGTGCTGACCATCAGCCTGGAGCGGGCGCTGGAGCTGCTGGCCCAGCCCAAGAAAAGCCGTGGGCGCGCCTCGGCCAAGCCGCTGCGGGAGCTGGGATCCCATCCTGAGGATGGTGAGCCGGTCAATCTGCACGACGGCCCCTACGGGCTGTATGTCAAACATGGCAAGGTCAATGCCTCTTTGCCCAAAGGGATCCCTGCCGAAGCGGTTACCCTGGAAATGGCCCTGCAGGTGCTGGCTGAAAAAGAAGTCTCTTCTGCAGAGGTCAAGGGGAAAAGCCGCTCGACCGGCAAAGCGGGCTCCTCGGTCAGTAAAACCCAAGCCAAAGCTGCCTCCAGCAGCCCTACAGCCCAGCCGGCTGGAGATGCTGTGCCGCAGAAGCGGCGTAAAGCACAAACAACTTCCACCGGCGGCGGGATGGCCAAAGAGCCGCAAGCGAATGGGTCAGCCCAGGTGGGATCCCGTCCCACCATTGTGAAGATCACCCCCAAAGCCCCCGCCTGAGGTCAGCTTCTTGGGGTGCGATGGCCCAAGGTCGCCTGCTCAAGGTGGCTCAGGGATCGGCTATGTAGCAGCTTTGCTGACGAAACAACTGCTCCAAGGGCCACAAGCAGCGGCCACAGCGGCTTCCCGATTGGCAATGCAACCCATTGCTTCTGCAAACGGCAAGGGATCCTGCTGCTGGCACTTGAGAATCTGGGCGTGTTCCAGCTCACTGCAGTAGCAGTAGGCAGGATGGCGACGATGGGGGTGTGCAAGGGACACGGGAGTAAATGAGAGTTGGAGTCGGGGCCAACAGCCTTCAGCTCAACGTTATCACCTGGGTGCCGGGGAAGTAGTGATTGAGAATTTGCGGCGCTGTGTAGCCCTTCTCGGCCAAGCCACGGGATCCCCACTGACACAGTCCCACCCCATGCCCGGCTCCGCGATAGGTAAAAAGGTACACTTCCTGCTGGCCGGCCTTTGGCTGGAGACGTTCCCACGTGAAGCGGTTGCTGGGGAGGATCCCCCAACCCAGGGTTTGGCCAAGGCGCAGCACAAACTCTTGGCCAGTCAACAGTTGGGATCCAACGCGGATGCGCAGGGGGCGACCCCAGGGATCCGACTGCACAATCTCCAGATCGCCGTTGCCCAAGGCTTGCTCCAACTCCCGTCGGCTGAGCCGGACGCTGTGAGGGCCATAGAAAGGAGAGGCACGACACCCGTCACAGATCACCCCTTGTAGGTAGGGGCGGGCGGGTGGGGCAAAAATATCCTGGTTGGCACTGGTGTGACCGCCGCAGGTGGAGTGAAACAGAACCTCTATCGGCTGGCCGGCATGGGTTAGGATCTGCCCTCGGGTTGCCTGCACCGCAGCAGTGGTCGCCGCCGTTTCATAGGCCAGGCCACCATAAAACTGGTGGGCGGTGGAATCCTGCAATAGCCTTATCGAGGTAGAGGGCCATTCTCTTCTGGGGCCGGGGCACAGATGGGGAACGGCCAAGGTACGGGCCAAGATGGCTTGCGCCTGCAAGGCGGCAGCTGGCCA
The DNA here is from genome assembly GCF_054059035.1 of Thermostichus sp. MS-CIW-36. Taxonomy (NCBI): domain Bacteria; kingdom Bacillati; phylum Cyanobacteriota; class Cyanophyceae; order Thermostichales; family Thermostichaceae; genus Thermostichus; species Thermostichus sp. MS-CIW-36. The sequence continues at coordinate 1,833 of NZ_JBSSBR010000002.1, read as the reverse complement.
GTCGGCGGGCATTTCGCTGGGCACCAAAGCCAGCAGATAGTCTTCCAACTTCACCCAATTCACCAGATGCAGGCGACCTAAACCCTTGGGACGAATCTGTACCCAGCCCCGATAGCGACGCTCCTCCCCTGCGAGGGAGCGCAGAGCTCCCCCCTGTAGCCAAAGGGATCCCTGGTAGCGACGAGGCTGTCCCGGCCCGGTCAGAAGGAGCTCTTGGCGGCGAACCTGTAACTTCCAGGTGCCTGTTGGAAAAGGCTGCTGATTTAAAACAAAAGGGCCCATCAGCTCCAACTCGACCAAGGGATCCGCACTCCAGCGGCTGAACAGCTCCACGGCCAGCCAATCTCCGCGCCCGGACGTTTGGGCCTGCCGAGAGCCTCCCCAAACAGCCCACAGGGATCCCAGCACCATCGCCCCCAACTGTCGTCGCCGCATAGGCCCCATCTGGGCATCCTCTATCGATAGACCATTCCCCCAGAAATACTGTCAAGATGAGCCGGCCAGCAAAGGATCGTATCCCAGTTGCTGGGTAAGCCGGGCGCGGGCCAATTCCCGATATTCCCAAAAGTGTTCTCCTGCAGCGCAGAGGCCCAAATATAGGTTCAGCAGGCTCGGTTTCTGTCGCCAAATCGTCCATAGCTGTCGCCAAAATTGGGCGCGAATTTCAGGGTGAAGGATCCCTTGCCGCCAGATGAGTTGTAGAAGCAGATGGATCCCTTTGCGAAGGGGCAGCTTCATCATTTGCCGTCGGCCATCTTTGATGCCGATATTCAGGCATTGTTGCAGGCAGCGAGACAAATATCGTGCAGGATCATACAATTTCCAAAAACTTTCCAGATATTCTTGAGCAATCTCCGATAGAGAACGGGTGGGAATAAAGTTCATCAGCGTATTTTGATCGCCGAACTCAGTAACGCCGATCCCTTCCAGCAAACGTTCCTCCTTCTTCAAGCGATTCCAGAGTTGCGTGTTTGGCAAAGCCTGTAAAATGCCTAACATCGGCTGAGGAATACCGGTTTGCTCGACAAAAGCCTGGATGCGATCCCCTGCTCCTGGCCGCTCTCCATCAAAGCCTAGAATAAACCCAGCGTAGATCAGCAGTCCGGCCTCGTTGATCTTGCGACAGGCTTCCACCAAAGGGTGACGGGTATTTTGTAGCTTTTGAGTCATCTGTAAGCTGTCTTGGTCTGGGGTCTCAATGCCCAAAAAGACAGCATAGAACCCCGCTTCTACCATCAACCTCATCAGATCTTCGTCTTCCGCCAGGTTGACTGAAGCCTCTGTCATAAAGGTAAATGGGTAATTGCGCTTCTGGCTCCAGGGGATCAGCTCTCGTAAAAATCGCTTGACGTTGCGCTGGTTGCCGATAAAGTTGTCGTCTACCACAAATACCGAACCCCGCCAACCCAAGTCATAGAGAGCTTGCAGCTCAGCTAGCATTTGACTTGGCTCTTTGGTTCTTGGCTTGCGTCCGTAAAGAGAGATGATATCGCAAAACTCACAATTGAAGGGGCAACCTCGTGAAAATTGGACTGACATCATGAAGTATTGATCCATACGCAGCAGATCAAACCTTGGCAAAGGACTTTGGGTTACATCCGGTTTTTCCGCAGCCCGAAAAATGCCCGACTCTTGACCTGCTTCTAGGGCCTTGACGAAAGCCGGTATGGTCACTTCCCCTTCGTCCAAAACCAAATAGTGAGCCCCGGATTCCAGGGCGTCTTGCGGCACAGAAGTTGGATACAGCCTGTTAAGGGCTCAAGGGGTACAATAGCAGCACTTAGCAAACCAACTTCGGAAGGAGGATGGATTGATCAGTAGTAAAGAAGTCTT